>JAITFI010000043.1 GCA_031281485.1 Chitinispirillales bacterium
GCGCATGTTTATCCGACGGGGCGTTGCGGGGCGGAGCCCCGCAGGGTGGGTAGCGGAAAACAAAATGGCGAAGCCATTTTGGTTGGAGCGAGGGAGGGCGCAGCCCTCCCCTTAAATGAATTTGATTTTAAATTTTTAAATCTTTAAAATCTTTAAAATCTTAAAATCTTAAAATCTTTAAAATTTGACAGTCGCCGTCGCCATAGCCACATCCGGCCCCGTAAACAGCCCGCCCCACGCCCCGGGATTCAGCGATACGTCCACCGTCGCGAACGCCTTGCTAACGCCTATCCCGACTACCGGCGCAACGTTCGAGTGCCTTGCCGGTTGAGAGTAGCTCGGGTTGAGCGCCGGCGACGGCGCTTTGTTCTCTCCGCCGTTCGCGGTGATACTGTAGAGTGCGCCGCCCCTCAGTTGGAACGCGTCGAATACCCACGCCTTCTCCCACGCGTTTTCCACTCCGGCGTAGATGTTGTGCGAGTAGTTGATGGCCGTTTGGCTTGGTTCGCCGCTTTGGCCCGGTTGGCTGGCGGTTAAAGCGTTGCGGGAGATCGAGTATCCGAGCGCCGCCACCGCGGTTTCCACGAAGTTGAACTCCACGCCCGCGTACGCGTTCAGGAGCGAGCGGGATATCAAGTCGACGTCAGAGACGTCGCCCAACTTAAAGCGGTAGCCGGCTTGCGTGTAGCAGAGTCCCAGAACCCAGTCGGCGCCGCCGCCCGATATGCTCGCTTCGGCGCCTGTCTCGATGTACGTGCCTTTGTCGGAGGTCAATTTTTGGGTGGCCGCCGGGCCTTCGCCGTTTATCGAGGGGAAGCCCATGCCGAACTTGGCCATGATCACCGCTGACGCCACGTCGAACTTTCCGCTTATCTTGAATCCGGGGGTCGACAGGGAGCCGTTGTATTTGGTCGTGTCTGTGGATTCGGCGCTGTACCCGCCGTACTCGAAGAAGAGGTCGGCGCCTATGGCGACCGCGCCCAAGTCAAAGCCGAGGAGCAGGTGCGGGATAACGACTTCGTTGTTGTAGCTCGCGGCGGCGGCTGCCGGCTGGTTAAGCGACGGGTACGCGTTCAGCCTGGTCACGGCCGCCTCGGTGAACTCCGGCGCCATCGGCCCCTGATTAGCCAGAACCCCGATGGAGAGCATGTCGGAAATCGACTTGATCCCGACAAACCCGTCTAAGCCGCCCCACGTCGCCTGAATGTGGTCTGTGTACCCAGTCATCAGCACCGGATACCGGTAAACCCCGGAAATGTCGCTTACATGCGCTCCGGCAAGCGCGCTGATACGGGCGTTCGTCGGAAGATTAAACTGCGCCGACGCAATACCGATAGATACAAGTACTATGGCCATAACTTTTGTTTTAAAAAAAACATGCATGTTGTACCGCCTTTCTTTATTATTGTTTTTCATAAAAAAGTCAAAATCTTTTTAAATCTTTTAAAATCAAAATCGTTTAAATCTTTTTTAGACGAAGCCCCTTCGGGGCTTCATAGGATATGCGGGGCTAAACCCCGCATATACAAAATCAAAGTCAAAGGCTTTTTTCTTTTGACGTTATCTTTTGATTTTGACTTTATATGCGGGGTTTAGCCCCGCATATCCTATGAAAGGGCGCGATTTATCGCGCCCTTTCGTCTAAAAAAGATTTTAAAGTTTTAAAGATTTTAATTTTTTATCAAATAAACCCCGTTCTTATTAATAATCGGTATCTTGGAATCCGCACTCTTTTTATGCGCTATCAATTTTCCGTCTAAACTGTACACTTTGGTCCCGACGGGTATATTTAGCCGTCCGTTGCCCCGCACTCGTACGATTCGCATTGTCCCGGTACTTCCGATGCCGGCTCTGTTGGATTTGGCTTTATGGTTTACCGATACCTCCGTCTCAACTGTTTGCCCCGGGTACGGCTGCGCCGGGTATGTTTCCGCGCCGGGCATCAGCGCCGCCAGGGTGTAGGCGAGCGGGGCGTTCCAGTTGATGGCCACCTCGTTGGTCCAGTAGTCGCGTGAGTCGTCGAACCAGCAGGTGGCCGGGGTGGCGCATTGCTTTATGGCCGCGGGGGCGCCGTCCTTGTTGTTGTGCGGCCCGCCGATCAGACGGCCCGGCCACGGCGTCCGGCTTGCCGTCGACGTCCGGTCGTGCGGGTTGGTGGGCGGGTTGTGCCCGACGCCCGTCACGAAAGAGCGCCCGTAGTAGTTTCTGCCGAGCAGGTGCGCCGCCACATCTTGCACGGCGTGGCGGTACTTTGGGTCGCCTGTTTGAAGGTAGGCGCTGTGAAACACGTAAGCGGTTCCGGCTATTGAGCCGTTTGCGCCCCAAAAGTACGAAGTCGGACCCAAAACGCGCCCGTAACCGTGGGCCGCCGCGACGCCGATCAGTTCGTCGGACACCGAGATGAGATTCTCTCTCAGACGCTCTACTTTCGCCGGATTTCTACCCTCCCGCCTCGAGTTCAGGTAGGTGAGCGTGGCGACGGTAGCCACGTTGCCCCACGTGATGTACACGTCTATGTCCGGCAGACGACTCTCTATATACTCCAAAAACTCCCGCTCGCCGGTAGTCTCCCACATCTCAGCCGCGGCCCAAAGACGCTTGTCCGAGTCGCTTATACCGCCGTACTCGCCCGTCTGGAAAGGCGCCTGCGTATGCCTCACAAACGTGGTGTCCATCAGCGTCCTGTAACTGACCCTTGCCTGCTCCAAACATCTCAAGGCGAAGACCCCGTCGTATGGCGCGTATATCCGCGCCGCCAACGCCATCTGACCCACAAAACTCGCCGTGGCCATGGTGTTCCACGGCGCGAAGTACCGCGTTGTGCTCTCGTTCTCCGGCATTATCTCCCCGCCGAAATTAAGCGTGGAAAGTTTGTGCGACACCCGCCCGTCGCCGAATTGCATCTTCCGCACCCACTCCAAGTTCCACTTAACCTCTGCCAAATAGGCCGGAAGCGCCCCGGAGTTGGGAACGGACACGAGCGGCGTACCCTCAAGAATGTGCCAAAAGTGCTCCCACGCCTTCAGCGTAAGCGCCACCGCCGCGCCGCTGTTCACCGTGTACTTGTTGTAGTCTCCCGCGTCGTGCCAACCGCCTGCGCCGTCTTTATTCCCGGAGCCGTCGTCCCGACCGGCCACGTAATACTTAAGGTTGCCGTCGCCCGTATGGCAAGCGCGGTGCGAATAGCTCTTGCCGTTATACGTGGCGCTGACTTGCGTGCCGCAACGCCACAAGTAGAAACCAAGCATTACGGCGCGGAACGGCTCTGCAAAAACGTCGTCGCCGATTGAAAACTCGAAAGACTTGCCCACGATAGCGTTATCGGTACCGGTGCGCATAAAGTAGCGCCCCGGCGTGTTAAAATCGGAGAAATCCGCTATCCTGAGCCCGTTCTCCTTAGTGTCGGTATTGTTAAACGACTCGGACACGGTGCCCCCGCTGTAAACGGGCGTGGTCCCGTTAGGAGCCTCATATAGCCAAAAACGGGTGAAATCAGCCGCGACGGTGGCCTGTTTTGGGAATCCGGGGAGGAAACCCACGGAGTTCAGGCGGATGCGGGAGTCTACGGCGGATTGAGCATAGAGCGCGGAGAACGCGCACAACGCTAACAACGCGCAGAGCGGCATTTTTTTTGGCGGCATTGGTTGAACCTCCTGAATTTATGATTTTCAGCTCAAAATCAATATCAGGGCTTATAAATGGTAGGATCAGGCACTCCCGCCTCTTCAAAGCCCTTTCTTCTTATTATACAACTGTCGCACTCCCCGCACGCCCGGCCGGTTTTCGGGTCGGGGTCGTAGCAACTGTGCGTGATCCCGTAGTCTAAGCCGAACTTTACGCCCAACTTTATTATCTCCGACTTGTTCAGATAGATCAGCGGCGTGTGGATCGTCATCTCGTGGCCGTTTACTCCGGCCACCGTGGCCAAGTTCGCCAGCTTCCGGAAAGCCTCCATGTACTCCGGGCGGCAGTCGGGGTAGCCGGAGTAGTCTATGCAGTTTACCCCGATGAATATGTCCGTACAGTACTCAGAGGCCCCGAGCCCTCCCAGCGCCTCCGCCCACGCCAACGCGTAGGAGAGGAAAATGGTGTTGCGCGCCGGGACGTAGGTCACAGGCACCCCCACGCCAAGCCCGCGCTTGGGCACGTCGATATCGCCCGACGTCAAAGCGCTGCCGCCGAGGGACGACAGGTCGATGTTCACGATGCGGTGCTCCGCCACCCCGAGAAACGCGGCCACCCGCTGCGCCGCCAAAAGCTCGAAAGCGTGGCGCTGGCCGTAGGAAAAGCTCAACGCGTAGAGCTCAAACCCGGACTCCCGCGCCGCGACGCCGCAAGTGGCGCTGTCCAAACCGCCGCTTAATAGTACGACTGCCTTCTTCATTTAATTATAATATAACACCGGCGCGGGTAAAAATCAAAATCTTTAAAGTCAAATTCAAAAATCCACTAAAGTCCTGAATTTCGTTTGTCGATAAATAACAGTGTGGGGGAAGGGATTCCCCGATGTACGACGGTAGCAAGGATGCTGATGGTCGTCGTAGGTGTGTGAGGATGGAGCCTCAAAAGCTTTTTTGGCGACGCAAGGATGCAGTTTTACGGCGATAGCAGGCCTGCAGTTGCGGCCCCGGGCGGGTAGCGGCGGCGGGTACGGGGGGTTTGGCGGGCGGGGGCTGTTAAGGCCGCCGTCCGTCTTTTCCTGTCCGGAAGATTAACCAGACAGCATTTGGAAGAAGGCCGGGTATGCAGCCTATAGTGCCTATTGCCGCCAAGGTAAGCGGACGCAAGCCGCCTAAGCGCGTCCGTAACGTAGCGGCACGCCTTGCCGAGGGACTGCCTCCGGAACGCATCTCTTTCCTTATAGAAATCCGGGAACGCGTAGCCAGCGGGTTCTACAACACGGAACCGGTGATCGAAGACCTCTGCCATTCGTTTACCAAAGCCGTAGACGCGTTGGTCTAAATCCCGAATATGACGCTTGCCACCGAGAAGTATATCGTTACGCCCACAATGTCCGCAATGCTCGCTACGAGCGGGGAACTCGCCATCGCGGGGTCTTTTTTGAATTTTTTTAGGATGAAGGGCAGCGACATCCCTATCAGGCTTCCGGCTATCACTATCAGGAACATGGATATTGCGACGACGGTCGCCAGCTTGAACCCGTCGGCGCGGCCGCCTCTGAAGACGCCCAGCACCGCCGCGGCCCCGGCCATCACGCCGCCTAAGGAGGCGGCTACCGACATCTCCTTCAGGAGCATCCTCCCCCAGTCCTTCATCTTAACGTCGCCGGTGGCCAAGGCGCGGACCATAAGCGTCGCCGACTGCGAACCCGTGTTGCCGCCGCTGCCTATCAGAAGGGTCAGGAAGAAGACAAGCACCGTCTTCGCGGCTATGGTGTCCTCAAAAAAGGAGAGCGCCGCCCCGGAAAAGACGTTCACGAAGACCAAAACCACAAGCCACACGATGCGCCGCTTATACAATAAGAAAGCCGAAGCCTCCTTGAGATCCTCGATGGGGCCGTCCTCGGACATGACGCTGATGGCGCTGATCCTCTGGAAATCCTCCGTCGCGTGGGTGTCGGCTATGTCCATCAGGTCGTCAACGGTCACAATCCCGAGGATCACCCCCGTGGAGTCCACGACCGGCAGCGCGAAGTAGTTGTATTTTTTGATCATCTCCACAGCCTTCTTCTGGCTCTCCGTGGCGCTGATCGCGATGAAGTTGTAGTCCATTATCTCCTGTATCTCTTTGCGGGGGTCGGTCATGATAAGCTTGCTCAGGGTGATGTCGTCTATGAGGCGCCCCGTGGAGTCGGTGATGTACACCACGTTGACCGTCTCGCTGTCGCGCCCGAAGGTGCGGATGTGCTCCAAGGCCTCGCGGACAGTCCACCGCTCCTTTATGTAGACGATGTTTGGCGTCATTATCCTGCCCACGCTGCCATCCGGATAGCCGAGGAGCTCGCGGGTGAGCTTCAAATCCTGCGGGCTGAGGAGGTTTAGCAGTTTGCGCGTCATGGAGGCCGGCATCTCGTCCATGAGCGCGGTGCGGTCGTCCGGGTCGAGGTCGGAGAGCAGGTTGCGTATCTCGGTGTTGGTCAGGTTGGTCAGAACCTCGTCCTGTATGGCGGGCGGAAGCTCCGAGAAGACGTCGGCGGCGCAGTAACGCGGCAGGAAGCGCACTACGAGGGTGCGCTCTGTCCCGGAGAGACGGCTGACAAAGTCGGCGGCCTCGGGCGGCGGCATGGAGGATAGCTCGCGGCGCAGCTCGATCCACCGTTTACCCTCGACCAGCGTGGTAAGTTCGGGAAACGGGTCGGGTTCCTCGTCCTCGTCAACCGCATCAGGCTCGACAGTATCAATAGCATCAATAGTCTTAACGCCGCCGTCGTTGACCGGTCCGGGAGCCGGAGAGAAGTCGTCCGGAGCGAGGGCGGACGGAGCGGGTTCGGACGGAACAGCCGCGAGGGCGGCGGCGAGGGAGGCGGCGTCAATGGCCCGCGTCTCGTCGGCGGCCGGATCGTCGGCGGCGTTGTCGGCATTATCGGCGTCAATGGTATCGGACATAGGATTAATATAATTTTTGCGCGGCAGGCGAAGTTAAAGTCAAATTCTTTTCATTGTTTAATGTGATTTTTATTATTTTTAGTGTCTCAAATTTAATGGGACGACGTGAAACAAATGCAATCAGACGAAAATCAACCCCAGATACACCGGTCGGAATATTTGACCGACATCCCCACGGAAGCGGATATCCCATTAGACGCGGAGGTATCCCTCGATACCAAAGTCAGCGTCGGCAAACATAACGCCGACCGCGTAAATCTCCCGCTGATGCACTTCGCCTGGCCGATAATGATCGAGAACATTATCCGCGTGGCGCTCACCAGCGCCGACGTTATAATGCTCAGCTCCTACGCGGAAGAGGCGGTGGCTGCCACCGGGGTGATAAACCAGTTGGTCTTTTTGATCAACCTGCTCTATTTAATGGTGGCCTCCGGGGCGAGCATCCTGATCTCCCAGAACCTCGGAGCGCAAAATTCCGCCGCCGCCGGCCGTGTGGCGCAGGGAAGCATAACGCTCCTCGGCGTCTTCTCCGTGATACTGAGCGCCGCGCTGTGCCTCGGCGCCTCAATCGCCATAGGCTTCTTCAAACTCGACAAGAGCGTGCACAATTTCGCCATGGAGTACTTCGTCATATACAGCGCCGGCTCGGTCTTTGTGGCCCTCTGCATGATACTCGCCACGATCATCCGCTCCTACGGCCACAGCCGCGGCCCGATGCTCGTAAACGTTTTGGCTATGGCGATAAGCGTCAGCGGCAACTACCTCTTCATCTTCCGCGGCTTCAGCGATACGCTGCGCGGGCTCGCGGGCGTAAACGTCTCCGTCATACAGGGCGTCGCCCTCTCCACGGTGGCCAGCCAAATAGTCGCCGCCGCCATACTCTACGCTATGATGAAACGGCGCAAAGACATAGTGCTTGAAAAGGGCGGCCTCTTCAAAGTGCCGTCCTCCGTCTACAGCCGGATACTGGCCGTCGGCGTGCCCACCGCCGGGGAGAACCTCTCCTACAATCTCGGCCAAATAGTTATAATGCGCATGGTCTCCGCGCTGGGCACCGACGCGATGGCCGCCTTCGTCTTCGCCGTCACCGTGCTGCGCTTCGTCTTCATCACCTCGATCTCAATAGGCACCGCCGTGCAGATAAAGGTCGGATACTACGTGGGCGCGATGATGGCCGACATCGCGCAACGCAAAGTCTACCGCTACTTCCTAGCGGGCACGGCCATATCCACGGCGGCGGTTCTGACGCTCAAGCTGCTGCAATTCCCGATAATAAACACCTTCACGCAAAACCCGGAAATACAAACGATGGCCTTCGGGGTGCTGCTTGTAGCGCTCTTCCACGAACCCGGACGAAACTTCAACGTGATAATAATCCCGGCGCTCAAAGGGGCCGGAGACGTGCGGTACCCGGTGTACGTCGGTATGATCTTCATGTGGGGTGTGGGAGTAACGCTGGCGTATGTGCTGGGTATCGCTATGGGATGGGGATTGATAGGCATCTGCATCGCTATGGCGGCGGACGAGTGGAGCCGGGGGATAGTCGTTTTCTTCAGGTGGCGCGGCGGCAGGTGGAAGGGGAAGACGCTTGTGGGGTAGATCGCGGAGATTTGCGGGACAGTGAAAATAGTCTGATTGTCGGCGCGCGTAATATATATTTTGAAATGATCCGCAACGCGTGGTTTAAAATCGGTATTAAAAGGAGCGCCTTATGGCAGATACAAACGTAAACAAAAAGCCGTTGCCGGTGAGCGAGTCGTTTTTTGATTTGATGATAGAAGACGGCTATTACTATGTCGATAAAACACTGTTAATAAAGGAAATGTTGGACAAAAAATCCAGAGTTGTCCTCTGTACCCGCCCGCGCCGGTTCGGCAAGACGCTGAACCAGACTATGCTCAAGTGTTTTTTTGAGGATACGGCGCGGATCGGCGGCAAGGACACGCGGGCGCTGTTTCGCGGGTTGAAGATAGAGGAAGCCGGAGAGCGGTACATGGAATACCAGGGGAAGTATCCGGTGATATTTCTTAGTTTCAAGGAGGTAAAGCGTGATACGTTTGAGAGTTCGTATCATATGTTGAAAGAATGTATCACCGACGAATTTGAGCGGCACGCTTACGTCGCAGAAAAAATATCCGGTGACAACCACATAGAAAAGTTTAAAAGGATATCTTCAGGCTCAGGTTCTATCGATGATTACTCTTATGCGCTCAGATTTTTGAGTGAATGTTTGGAAAAATACCACGGCAGAAAGGTTGTGATCCTAATCGACGAGTATGACGTCCCGCTGGAGAATTCGTGGTCTCGCGGTTTTTATCAGAAGATGATCGATTTCATCCGCCCGATTCTCAGTAGCGCGCTCAAGGACAACCCGCACCTTCAATTAGCCGTGATGACCGGATGTTTGCGGATTTCCAAAGAGAGCATATTTACCGGGCTGAACAATTTGGAAGTTGTATCAATACTTAGCGATTCATATAGCGAACATTTCGGTTTTACACAAATTGAAGCGGACGCCATGCTAAAATATTACGAATTAGAGAGCAAAACACAGATACTCAAAGACTGGTACAACGGCTATTTGTTTGGAAGCACTGAGGTATACAACCCGCTAAGTACCGTCCGTGTGGTTAAGGCGTGGACGCAAAACATAAAAAGATACCCGGAACCGCATTGGGTAAATACCAGCAGTAACGATATTATCCGTAGATTTGTGGACACCGCCGACTCCGAAATGAAAACCGACCTTGAAACCCTGATGGCCGGCGGAGCAATTTCAAAGGTTGTTCATGAGGATATTACATACAAAGAAATAGATGACGATATAGAAAATCTGTGGAACTTCTTGTTTTTTACGGGCTATCTAAAAAAAGTGGGAGATATGCGCCAGAGCGATGACGGTGAATTAACGTTGGATTTATCAATCCCCAACATTGAGTTGAAATACATCTACAAAACCAAAATACAAGAATGGTTCAAAAAGCGAATTAAGGTAAAGAATCTTGACGCGCTTCACAACGCCGTTCTGAACGGGGATGCCGAGACATTCCAAAAAGAGTTATCGGCAATTCTTTCGGAGAGCATAAGCTACATGGATAACGCGGAAAGCTTCTATCACGGGCTTATGATAGGAGCGCTGGCGCGGTTAGAGAATTACAGACTGAAGTCCAACAGAGAAAGCGGGGAGGGGCGTAGCGATTTAGTCTTATACAACGCCGGTGAAAACGGCGGCAAAGCGATCATTTTTGAGTTTAAGCTGGCGCCCAACGCAAAAGCGCTCTCAACGGCTTGCGAAGACGCCCTGAAACAGATAGAAGATAAAAATTACGCCGCCTATTGGGACGAAGAAGACTATAAATGCATTATAAAATATGGCATAGGTTTCTACAAGAAAAGATGTGAGATAAGGAAAGGATGAATTTATAATGAAAAAAAAACGTGAAGTCTCGCCGGCAAAGGAAATTTCTGAAAAAGAAAGCGGGCGTGAATTGTTGACGGCTGAGGACAAAACCGAAAGAATATCCAAGTATTCGGCTATTTTCGCGCTTTTATGTTGCGTCGCGTCGTTGTATATGCAACACCAATATATAGCGATTTTCTGCTTTTGCGTCTCAATTGTTCTTCAATTGGGCAAGTTGCCGTCGTTTCTTGAAAAATATGGCGCGAAAATCTTTATGGTTGTTTCGGCGTTGATCTTTTGCTTTGGTATTGCCACAAGAATAGTTATGTACGCAAAGGGTCGCACGTTGTGGAACGATGAGGCATGGTTGGCCGAGAGTATTGTCGCTCGAAACTGGGCGGAGTTGCTCGCGTCGCCGTTAAGCAATACTCAATCGGCTCCAATTCTGTACGTAATTACGGTGAAAGCAATCTGTTCTGTGTTGGGGTATTCGGAATTTTCGTTGCGTGTATTTTCACTAATTTCATGTATGGGGCTTTTGGTCTGCGAATGGATATTCTTGAAAAAAGTTTTAAATGTGGATAATATAAAAACGGCGTTTGTTTTGATAATAACCGCGGTTGTGCCGAGTTACGTCTATTATTCCAACGAACTAAAGCCGTATATGGGGGATGCGTTTTTTGTTGTTCTTGCGCTTTTGCTATACGCTTTTTACACGCGAAATAAGATATCTCTTATAAAATTAACCGTTTTTTACGTGTTGATTTTGGGCTTTAGTACTCCGGCGATCTTTTTTATCGGCGGAATATTGGCGGCTGAGTTTTTTGACGCGGCGCTCACGAGAAACAAAAAACTCGCAATTTACGTGTTGATATCAGGACTATCTGTAGTCGCGTTATTTGGTTTGTACTACTACTGGTGGATGTTGCCGAATATGAAATCTATGGACGAATATTGGAATAAATCTCCCGATAAATCGGCGTTCAACGCATTGTTTATTGTCATGACGCTTTTGTTATACTTTTTGTACACGAGAAAGAAGTTGCCTCTTCTAATATTAACCGTTTTTTATATGTTGATTTTGGTGTTTTGCCCTCCGGCGGTCTTTTTTGTCGTAGGAATACTCGTTGGAGAGCTTTTGACGGCACGTTTTGCGAGAAATAGAAAGCAATTAATTTCGTTTTTTGCGTCATTATTATCAATTGCCGCGCTATTTGGTTTGTGTTATCAGTTGCGAACATCATTCGTGTCGCAAGCTTTAGACGATTTTTGGAGCAATACGGCGATCAAAACCGAACTGATAACCAGCGTTAAAAAGATATTTAGTCTGGACCTTTTGGATTGTACGTTGATTTGGGTTTTGGTTCCGTTTATGCTACTCGGTATTTATTCATTAATTAAACAAAAAAACAAAGTTGCGTATTCGGTCGTATTGTCCATACTTCTTATTAGTTTGGCGTCGTCGATAGGCAGATGGCCTCTTAACGGGCGTTTGTGGTTGTTTTTACCGGCCGTTGTCTTGATCTTTTCTTCCGTCGGTTATGATTTAATCTCAAAAGGCAATAATATCGTACTCCGAAAAATAACTTTTTGTTTGTTTTCGGCCATAACGGTATTTTACGCGATATCTTGGATACATCAATGGCCGGATGACGATATATTTGTGCCCAAACTCGGAGAAGAAGTGACCATAGCCGGCGGTCTTAGATTTGCGAATATGCGTTTGCACACGGACGAAGGAAATCCGTTAATCAAATATGTCGAAGAACATATAAAAGACGACGAGAAATTATATGTTTATCCGCCGGCACGATCCACGGTAATGTTCAAAACCGGCTATAAAAATAGAATCGGACAAACCGACAAAGATAATATTATTTACGGTATTGACCGCAATAAATGGAACGAAGACACACTGTCGGCGGAATTAGACACCATAATCAAATCGCGAAAAACATATCTGCTGTTTCAACACTATTGGTCCGGAATAGACCGCGGACTCGCCATCTTGCAACAATATGGGACTGTTAACCTTATTTGGGTTAGCTATAATACGCCTTTGTTTTATTTTGAAGTAAATGAGTAAATCTTTTAAAATCAAATTCATTAAAATCAAATTCATTTTTAGACGAAAGGGCGCGATAAATCGCGCCCTTTCATAGGATATGCGGGGCTAAACCCCGCATATAAAGTCAAAGTCAACTTCAACGGCTTTTTTCTTTTTAATCCTATA
>JAITFI010000045.1 GCA_031281485.1 Chitinispirillales bacterium
TTTAATCCTATAATCCTTTAAATCCTACTAACTTGTTTATCTCGGCGAAGCCAATCCTAGTTCAGACAGTCTTTTGATTTTATATATGCGGGGTTTAGCCCCGCATATCCTATGAAGCCGAAGGCTTCGTCTAAAAAAGAATTTGATTTTAAAAGATTTTAAAGAATTTGACTTTTAAAATCCTAATCTCAATTATTCTTCGTCAACTTCCTCGCTATTTCCACTTCCTCGAACGTCACGATCCTATCGCCCTCTTGGAAATCCGAGAACCTATCCAACATAATTCCGCACTCGTAACCGGTTTGCACTTCTCTAACGTCGTCTTGTAAACGTTTCAAACTCGATATCTTGGATTCTACCAATTCAACGTCATTTCTTATCACCCTCGCCTTAGAATTCCTGTTCAGAGTACCGCTCTCCACTATGCAACCGGCTATCGTGCCGATCTTCGAGACTTTGAAGAGCTTGCGCACCACCGCCTCCGCCAGAATGTTCTCCCTGATCTCCGGCTTAAGCATACCCTCCATGGCGTTGTGCACGGCGTCAACCGCCTCGTAGATGATGCGGTACGTCCTGATCTCCACGCCCTCGCGTTTCGCCATGTCCCTTATCTTCGTGTTGGGGCTCAAATGGAAACCGATGATCAACGCGTTCGACGCCACGCCGAGCATGATGTCGGTCTCCTTCACCGCGCCCACGCTCTTATGGATCACCCGCACCTTGATCTCCGGCGTGCTCAGCTTCTCCAGCGATGTCGCCAGCGCCTCCACGGAGCCGTCCACGTCGCCCTTTATGATCAGATTGAGGTTCTGGACGCTGCCGGCCTGTATCTGCTCGTAGAGATTGTCAAGCGAGACGGCGTTGATCCTGCGCATCTCGCGTTCCCGCTGCGCCAAGCGGCGGCGGGCGCTGATCTCCCTCGCCTCTTTCTCATCGTCGAGCACTCGGAATGAGTCGCCGGCCTGCGGCGTTCCGGAGAGTCCGATGATCAATACCGGTTGGCTCGGGCCGGCGTTCTCCACAATCGAACCGCGCTCGTTGTGCAGCTCCCGCACCCGCCCGCTGTGGATGCCGGTCACAAAGGCGTTCCCCTTAGTGAGCGTGCCGCGCTGTATCAATACCGTGGCTATCGGGCCTTTGCCTTTGTCCAGCTCCGCCTCTATCACCACGCCGTGCGCCCGGCCTTCGGGGGTCGCTTTCAACTCCAATATCTCCGTCTCTAATGCAAGCACCTCCAACAGCTTGTCTATGCCCTGACCGGTCTTCGCCGATATTTCCACGCATGAGGTCTGCCCGCCGTACTCCTCCACAAGCACGTTGTAGCTGGCAAGCTCGCCCTTGATCTTCTCCGAGTTCGCCGTGGGCAAATCGATCTTATTGATGGCCACCACAAGCGGCACGCCCGCCGCCCTCGCGTGGTCTATGGCCTCCCGCGTCTGCGGCATCACCGCAGAGTCGGCGGCCACGACCAACACTATGACGTCGGTAATCTGCGAACCGCGGGCGCGCATAGCGGTAAACGCCTCGTGGCCCGGTGTGTCCAAGAACGTTACAGACCCGTGCGACGTTTGAACCTCGTATGCCGCAATGTGCTGCGTGATCCCGCCCGACTCTCCGGCGATCACGTTCGTTTTTCTTATGTAGTCAAGCAGCGAGGTCTTCCCGTGGTCGACGTGCCCCATCACCGTCACCACCGGCGCCCGCGGCAGCATCGCCCCCGACACCTCGTCCGCTTCCGCGCCGATTTCTTCGCTCGGAACGTACTCCTCCATGAGGCTTGCCGTGTAACCGAATTCGTCCACAACAAGCTCTATCGTCTCAAAGTCAAGGCGCTGGTTTATGGTAACGAACATACCCAGTTCCAAGCATTTCGTTATCACGTCGTTGGGTGTCACGTTCATCATGTTTGCAAGTTCGTTGGGAGTCACAAACTCCGCCACCTGCAGAACTTTCTTTGACGTGTCCTCCGCGACCTCGGCGCCGCCCTCTTTCTTGTACTTTTTCCTGCCGATGCCGGAACCGATGCGCGCCAGCGTCTTCTTCACGTTGGCCTTGAGTTCGATCTCGTTTATCTCGGTACGCTCGTTCCTATGTTTGCCGCCCTTCTTTTTACCGCGTTCGCCGCCCTTGCCGGACGCGGCCTTTTTACCCTCGGCGTCCGGCGTCTTGGGCGGCGCGCCCCAAACGGTCGCCCCGGAATCTCCGCCGGCGTGACCGCCGCGGCCGGCGTGACTGCCGTGACCGCCGTGACCTCCATGACCGCCGCGCCCTCCGCCGGATCCGCCGCGACCGCCGCCCTCAGCGTGGCCGCCCCCGCCGTGGCCGCCCTGGCCCGATCCGGAGTGCGGGGACGAACCCGGCGCCCCGCCTTTAGCCCACGACTCCTTTTGGTGATACTTGCGCAGGGAATTCTTGGATTTTTGCTGTTGCTGGCCCTGCTGCTGCCCCGGCTGACTCTGCGCCGCGCCGCCGCCGCCGCCGCCTCCGCGGGGCTGCTCGGAACTGCGTTTCGCCACGGCTGCCACGTCGGCAGCGGCCGCTGCGGTCGTTTCAACGGCAGGCGGCGGCGACGGCGCGGCGCGCTGCGGCGGAGCCGCCTCCAACTCCTCGCTTGCCTTGCTCAATATCTGCTTCTTACGCTCATACTCTTTCTTAATGTCCGCACGCTCCTGCTCAAACTTCTCCTTGATCTGCGTGCGCAACTCCTCGTCCACCGTGCTCATGTGGCTCTTTACGAGAATACCCATTCCACGCAGCATCTGTACCAATGCCGCGCCGGAAACGTTGAACTCTTTGGCGAGATCGTGGACTTTCTTTTTGGCCATTCTTTTCTTTTTCTTTCTTAAAATCAAAATCAAATAATAAAAGTCAAATTCAAATAAGGGGAGGGCTGCGCCCTCCCTCGCTCCAACCAAAAATGGGCTTCGCCCATTTTTGTTTTCCGCTACCCACCCTGCGGGGAGGGCGCGCCCCTGTGGGGCGCTATTGCCCCGCAACGCCCCGCCAGATTCCCCCCCACCCTCAATTCCTCCCCCTCAAATAGGGGGAGGAACTTTTGATAACCAAGCGCCGCTTCGCGTCGCAACGTCAACACATTCGGGGGTTAAATCCTATAATCCTTTAAATCCTATAAATCCTAGTTCAGACATTTTTTCAACATCAATCGGCACTTGTACTCTCAATTGCCACGGCGGAATCCACACTGGTTTCCGATAATGTCTCTACGGCTTTGTTTATGATTTCGTTATGAATTGATTCATCTTCGTCAGAATCTTTGTCGTGTATTGCCACAACTACATTGTCCGCCGATTCCGTATCATCATCAACGATATCATCCGCCGCGTTATTCCCCTCAACAACCAGTTCCGCTTCTTTCTTTTCCGGTACTTCGCTCAGCACCTCGGCGCGTTGCTCCTCGCTCAGGTTTGAGAATTCCTCGTCGCCGAAGACGTCTATTTCCCTGCCCAGCATCTTGGAGGCGAGGCGGATGTTCTGGCCCTCGTGGCCTATCGCCATCGCCAAGCCGTCTTCCGCTATCACCACTACCATTTTATGCTCGCCGACGGGAATCACGCGCTTCACCTCGGCGGGCGCGAAGACGCGGCGCACCAAGAGCGAGAGCTCGTCCGTCCAATTTATTATGTCGATACGCTCGTTAGACAACTCCCTCACTATGTTCTGCACGCGGTTGCCGCGCATTCCGACGCACGCCCCGACGGGGTCGACGCGGTTGTCCGTCGTCGTCACGGCGATCTTCGAGCGTTTGCCGGGATCGCGCACCACTTTTACTATCTTAACAGTCTTGTCAAAAATCTCCGGCACCTCGTTCTCAAAGAGCCGCGCCAAAAACTCGGGGCACGTCCTTGATATGATCACCTGCGGGCCTTTGATGTTGTTCCGCACGTCTATCACGCACGCCCTGATATTCTGCCCCTGAGTATAGTGCTCCTTGCGAATCTGCTCGCGGTACGGCAAAAGCGCCTCGGTACGCTCAAGGTCAACCAAGATGTTGCCACGCTCCACCTGCTGCACCTTGCCGGTCACGATCTCGCCGATGCGCTCGCTGTAGTCGGTGAACACCTTTTCGCGCTCCGCCTCGCGCACCCGCTGCACGATCACCTGCTTCGCCGTCTGAACCGCCATACGCCCGAAGAGGGCGATGTCGAGCGACTGCTCAAGCTCCTCGCCGACGGCGATGTCGTCCTCAATCTCCCTCGCGTCCGCGAGCGAAATCTGACGCTCAGGATCCTCAACGACCTCAACCACCGTCTGGCGTGTGTAGACCTCTATCGTCCCCTTCTCGCGGTCTACCTTGGCCTCCACAAAGACCGGCGTCCCCAAGAACTTCTTCGCGGCGGTGGCAAGCGCGTCCCGCAACGTCTCGAGAACCATCTCCATGCCGATGCTCTTCTCTTTAGTAACCGCCCTAAGCGACTCTACTATCTCAGCCGTCTTGAGCGCCTCCTTATTCGTCTTCTTCTTCATCGATAAAACCTTTCACTGTGTTACCCGAACCGCAGTTCCTCCCTGCCGCTGACGACGTCGGCAAGGGGCACGCGCACCGATTCGGCACCTATATCAATTGTTACAGTCCCATCCTCACAGCTCACAATAACGCCGCGAACGGTACGCTTCCCGCCCACCGCGACGCTCAAATTCAAAACCGCCTCCCTGCCGGCAATCCGAGCGAAATCCCGCTCCGTTTTCAGCAGCCTGTCGATCCCCGGCGACGACACCTCAAGCGTGTAAGGCCGACCGTCGAAGAAATCCCGCTCGTCCAAGAGCGCCCCAACCGCCGAACTTACCCGCTCGCAGTCGGCCACTGTGACCCCGCCCGCCTTGTCTATAGTGACGCGCAGCACAGACCGCGACCCGGAGCCGAAAAAACGCGCGTCAAACAGATCCATGCCCAAACCGGCAACCGCCGCCTCGATATGCGGCCTAACGCTGTCTAACGGCGACGCCATCCAAAACGACCCTCCCCACTAAATAGCAAAAACGGGCGACGAGTGCCCGTTGCCCGCATAATACCAGACGATACGAAAAGGCGGTAATCATTATAATATAAGTTATGGGCAAGGCTTGGGGCAAGATTTTGTGAATTTTTTTTATGCGGAGGAGCCGCAAAGGGCCCGGAGGCCTGTTTTTGAGGGGATTACCCACCTCAATGCGGCATAATATATATTTAGGTTTGACCAACTAAATAGCGTGTGAATTGTGGACTGACATCCAAGTTATATAAAAAATATTTCAAATTTTTATTGATATAGATATAACAAATTTGTTATATTTATATGTTAGGAGCGAATACTTGTTTGAGGTGGAATTCTATGAGGACTGTCATGGCAAGCAACCGGTAAAGGAAGTTTTGCTTGAATTACGTGATAAGGCGCGGACAAGTAAGGATATGCGCATCCAATATGAAAAAATGTTGGCAAGCATAAAGGCTTTGGAAACATACGGAACCAGAATGGGCGAACCGCATGTAAAACATATTGATGGAGATATATGGGAGTTGCGCCCGTCGCCACATCGAATATTGTTTTTTTATTGGCGTGGTAAAAAATTTGTCTTGTTGCACCATTTTTTGAAAAAAACACGTAAAATTCCGCGGCGAGAGATTGACCGCACACGGCGTAACAAAGAAGATTTTATAGAAAGGAATCCTTAAAAATGAGTAAAAAGAGCAGCGCAAGCTTTCACGATTACTATATTGATGATGAAAACGTATCCCCTGCACAACGCGCAAAAATTGAGTTTGAGGTAGAACTAATCGGGAAGTTGATCGAGGTCAGGGAAGCCAAAAATTTGACCCAAAAGCAGTTGGCTGAAGCCGCCGGCGTAAAACAATCGGCGATAGCAAGATTGGAAAGCCTGAAATCCACGCCGCAGATTGATACGCTTTTCAGAGTGCTGACGCCTATGGGGTATAAGTTAGCCATTGTGGAGAGTTAAAAAAACACACTGTCCGCGACACGATACCGACCCGCCGCCCTAAAATATGGCTTTCGTGCCACACGTTGCCGCTACGCCCCAAGACCGCCCGGAAACCGGCAGGAACGTACCCGCTCCAGCCCGCGCCGCACCGATCCGCTGACCGGGTCACTTCCGATATTCATGTTTTTTTTGGGGCAAAGCGGCGTGTCCATAATGTATATTATCTTACAGAGTAAAATATGCGGTTCACTAAAAAAAGGAGACAGTATGCTTATAGGCGGAAAAGGTTTTAATCCGAAAAGCTCGGTTAAGTTGTGCGAGTTCCTCAAAGTCGGCATAGACGGGTCGCTGCTCATCAAAGACCCTACGAAAGGATGCCCGAGCTACAAGTTGGAATACAGAAGCCTCTCAGGCGGCGGACAGATAACCGCGTGCCAGTACTCAGAACTTAGGGACGGCGTGATTAAGTGCACCAAGGTTAAACTCTTCTGAGGCAGCCTCCCCGTGGCGGCGCGGTTATGCGGCGCGACCCGCCCGCGAGTAGTACGCTTCCCCCCGACCACCGAACTGACCCGCTCGCAGTCGGCGACGGTGACCCCGCCCGCCTTGTCTATGGTGACGCGCAGCACGGAACGCGCCCCTGAGCCGAAAAAACGCGCGTCGAACAGACGCGCAAGCGGGGTTCGGGAGGATGGTATCTTCGAAAACGGGCTAAAAACGCGATAAAACGCCCATAAAGGGGGCGAATTGGGCATAAAACGGGTCAGCAGAATAGGGGTTTCTAAAAAAATTACTCACAGACGGTTATATTTATTATGGGAACTATATACCCTACTCCGCAGAATCTCCGCCGCCGCCCTGTTTTCCACCCGAATCCCCGCCGAGGCCTTGGCCGAGTCCCTGCCGCGGGACGCGGGGTCAAGTATATAATTCCCCAAAAAAGAGAATATCAGAATTTAATGAATGAATACCGTGATATTGGTCGTGACGTAGAAATACCACCAACAAAAGGTTTTGATAGGGAACGTAGGCAATGCGTAAATATTAATGGTGGATTTAAAATCTCATCTAATATAGAATCCGTTATTCACATAGAAAATAGAGTACGCGATATTGCTGTTGGTAAAGATAAAGTGCTAATTCTATTAGCTGACATTTTGGCAAATTATATTCACAACTATATGTTAAAATTACCGGATTCGGCCCCATTACATATGCAGGAAAGTTATGATAATTTTGATTTACGTGAAAACATCTATTGGGGTCATGATAAACATTGGCGTTTGATAGACAACGAGGTATAAGATTCGTAAACCAACTTGTCTGTAGCCAATTGGGTATACATCGGTGAAGACGGTTTCAACTGTGCCATCGACGGCGGTGACTGCGCTTAGAGCCTGACCATATATTCCTACCTCGACTATGTGCGCGAGATATACTGCGTCTAGGGCACTAGGTCGTGTGTGGTCGGCATCATGGCAGGCGGGGTGTAGTCGTTACCCTTCCCCTTTAACCGCGATCCGTTCCCGCCGCTTGTGTCTGCGGCGGTGGTAGTGGGGTCGGTGTTCGTTCAGTCCCCACCTCTAAGATTAATTTGACATCGGTCGTCCTCAAGAATTATCTTTATACGTATTGCTTGATTTTTTCTTCATAAAGATATATATTATTATTGAGAGGTTCGGTAAGTTTTGTTTATATTCTACAGTCTCTGTGGGGGTTGGCGGTGTATATGGGAGTGTACTATGATACCTGCTGTTACAATCGTCCATTTGACGATCTTTCGCAGTTGCGAATCCGCAGGGAAGCAGTGGCTATACTGAGGATTAGGGGGTGGTGTCGCCGATGCGGTCACGCTATTTTTAGTAGTGCCGCGTTAGATGAAGAGATTGATCTTATATCCGATGTCGATAAACATCGGGACGTATTGCGTTTCTATAGGCAGACAACGACAGCCCGCGCATTTTGTTTGGACGAAACGATTGCCCGAATAATGGCGCAAACTTCCGACATTCGGATAGGAGAGATTGACGCTCTTCACTTATCGTTTGCGGAATCTGTTGAAGCGGACTATTTGTTTACCACGGACGATGATTTTGAAGAGATATGTAAGGGTTTGAGTCTTACTGTAAAAGTCGTTAATCCATTAAAATTTGCCTTTGGAGGTATAATATGAGCGTAACGATAGATGTAACGAATCCCACGGAGGTGTGGGAGGCCGGACTTTTGGCGCTTAACGACGCGCTCGGTGTAGATGTGGCGGATGCGTTCATGGAATTGAAGTTTTGTGGGCATGGCGACTATACGGCAGAGAAGCGTACCCGTCCACCTATAAGCGCTGATGTCATAGAGCGGATAATAGCGCGTGGAAAATCTGACGCCAATCCGTGAATTGGCGATTGTGCGGTAATCGGTAATCATCCCGCAAGCCCAGGGCGGCGTCAGTCCGCCCTATCCAAGCCCCATTTTCACCCTCCGCCGTCCGTCCCCCCCGGTTGATGACGCGGCGGTAGGGAGGTAGCGCGGTTGGATAGACGGACTATTACAGCGTATTAAAAACGCCCGAAACAAGGACTGTTCTTTACCTCGTGAACGTCCCGCACCACCACTCGTTTTCTGTTTGTGTTGATGATAATCCGAATCCAAAACTACTCGCCGCGGAAATCGCCTCTTCCGATTCATCAACCAGTATTCCGGACCAAATCAGTACAGAGTCTTTTTGAATGATTGGGATGATCTGTTCTAATAACGGGGCGGATTCTGTCAGCAGCATATTCATTATCACCGCATCAAAACGCCTATCGTCATTGATACGTATCGAATCCAGCGTCCCGATAACAAACGCGACGCATCCGCCCGTACGCGGCGGATTATCCCTCAAATTTTCGGCTAGATTCTCCCGGCAGTCCCCGTCTATCTCCACCCCGACCGCCCTTTTCGCCCCCAAGTAGTCCGCCACGAAACAGAGTACGCCCGATCCGGTACCAATATCTATTACCGATTTGTTGACGACCGCTCCCCCGCCCTCTATCAGCGCCTTAGCCGCCAACCGCGTCGTCTCATGGTGCCCCGTCCCGAAAGCCATCTTAGGCTCTATTTTGATCCACGCCGCCCGCCCCTCTTCGGGCGGTTCAAGCCACGCGGGCGACACCCAAACTCCCGCCGCGACTTGCGCCGGTTCCATGGATTCCCGCCATTTGGCGTTCCAATCCTGCTTATCGTCAACATATCCAATAGCCGGAATATCGATAGACAGGGTCTCCCCAAACGCCGCGGCGGCAGAGGCAGCCTGATCTTCCCTCTCAAAATAAAAAGTCAAAGATACTCGCCCACCATACGACGCCCCCTCGACGCACCCCCCCATCCCGCATCCGTAACCAATGGCCGAAGCGATTTCGAGTTGTTCTTCACCTAATTCGCATATTAAAGTATACATATTTATATTACCGACTTAGACCTCTTTATCGCGCAAAACTCCCCGCACATACTGCAAAGCGCCTGATCCGCCGGCGGCAATGAGTCTCTGTACTGCCTCGCCTTCTCCGGGTCCACGCACAGCGAGATCATCTTGTCCCAATCGAGCGCAATCTTCGCCCTTGATATTTCATGGTCTAATTCTATCGCCCCCGGCAGCCCCCGCGCCACGTCTGCCGCGTGACCGGCTATTCTGGAGGCTATCACGCCCTCTTTAACGTCGTCTATCGACGGCAATCTCAAATGCTCCGCCGGAGTGACGTAACACAAGAAGTCGGCCCCGGCCATCCCCGCCACCGCGCCGCCTATCGCCGCCGTGATGTGGTCGTAGCCGGGGGAGATGTCGGTGACAAGCGGGCCTAAAATGTAGAACGGCGCGTTGTCGCAGAGAGTCTTCTGTATCTGCATGTTCGCCGCCACCTGGTGCAGCGGAACGTGGCCCGGCCCCTCAACGAAGACGCCGACGTTACGCGCCCGCGCCCGCTTCACCAATTCGCCGAGGATGACCAGTTCCTCTATCTGCGCCCTGTCGGTGGCGTCGTAGAGGGCGCCCGGCCTGAACCCGTCCCCGAGGCTCATGGCCACGTCGTACTCGGCGCATAGGTCTAGCAGCCTGTCGTACTGCTCGTAGAGCGGGCTCTCCTTGCCGTTGTGGTGTATCCACTCCATTATGATGGTACCGCCCCGGCTCGTGGCCCCGGCGAGCCGCCCGGTCTCCTTGAAGCGCTCAACCGACTGCTTCGTCACCCCGCAGTGTATGGTCAGAAAGTCCACCCCTTGGCGGCAGTGATCTTCTATCACGGCGAACATGTCGTCGGCGGTCAGGTCGAGCACAGACTTCTTGGCGTCACGCGCCCGTACCGCCATCTCGTAGAGCGGGACGGTTCCCACGGCGACCGGGCAGCGCTCTATGAGGGCGGCGCGTATGCCCGGCAGGTCGCCGGCTGTGGAGAGATCCATGATCGCGTCGGCCCCGTGTTTCACCGCGACGTTCATCTTCTCGATCTCCTCGCCGATGTCGCTCTTGGAGGATGAGGTGCCGATATTGGCGTTGACCTTGATGCGCGTGCCGCTGCCGATGGTCAGGGGGTTGATCTTCCGCAGTCTGTTCCTGACGACGACGACGGAGCCGTCGGCCACGGCGCGGCGGAGCTGTTCGGGCGGCAGGCGCTCTAAATCGGCGGCGAGTTTTATTTCGTCGGTTATTACGCCGGATTTGGCTTGTCCGACGCGGGTTTCGGTTGTCATGGGTATTATTTTCCTGAAATCTGCGTTAATGTTTTGGGTTTATACCGTATGGACGAATAAATATAATATTTGTCCGTAATCCTAAAAAATTATAAAAAGATTTTGCATTTTACACCGCCCATAATCTATCTTTCTAAGATTATCCAGTCCATTTTTTGTTTTTGCCCGGAGGGTCGTTAATGAGTAAAAGTCTTACTAAAAAGCAGTTGGAGTACTTCAAGGACAAGCTTCTCGCCGAAAAACAGAAGGTTTTGGAGGAGATGGGCGAACTGCAGCAGGACAACCTGAAGCAGTCCATATCGGACGCCGCGGGGGAGAACTCGCGGTACAGCTACCATCTCGGCGACGTGGCTTCGCTCTCCTACGGGCGCGAGTTTTCCATGGGGCTTGCCGAGAGGCAGCAGAAGTACCTTGAGCAGATAGACGCCGCGCTCGCCCGCATAGAGGACGGCACCTACGGCATCTGCAAGGTGACGGGCGAGCCGATAGACGTCGAGCGCCTCGAAGAGGTGCTTGTCGCCAAATACTCCGTGAAGGGGAAAGAGATTCTGGAGCGGCAGAAGCGCAAGGAAGGGGTTTGACCGGACGGGGGCGCGGCGTGTTCGGAATGCTGAGGTTCTGCGCTGTTCTCGCCCTCCTGACCGCCGCCGCCCCGTTCTTCGCGGAGGGGGCGCAGCGTTTTCGGATCGACGCGGTGGCCATAGAGGGTCTGCCGGACGATCCGCCGGTTCCCGACGCCGTTTTGCTCTCGTTTCCGCTCTACTATGACCGTTCCAGCGAAGTCGGGCGGTCGGTCTACGCCATATCCAAGATACTCTCCGACGGCGGTTACCCGTACAATAGCGTTTGGCAGTCTATAACCGTAAACTCGGTTGACGATCGGGACAGCGTCGTCTCCATCTCGCTGCGCTTCAGGATCGACCCCGGCGAGCGCGTCTGCATGGGCAAACCGCTCATCATCGCCAGTAACAAGCGTCCCGGCATCTACTACCGCGACGTGATTTTCACTCCAAACACGCCGTACAACGCCGCCGCCGTCGATGAGTCGGTAAAGCGCCTTTCGGCGCGCCCCTACGTGAAGAGCGCCGCAGCCGCCTCACCCGTGATCATCGAGGACGCGCCGAAGTGCCGCGACTCCATGCCCGTGGCGGTCGCCGCCATATCCGTGACCGATAGGCGCGGCATGGAGGCCGAGGGCGCGCTCGGCTACGAGTCGGAGCGCGGCGGAGGTTTATCGGGACGCCTCACCCTTTCATTTGTCAACATGTTACGGCGCGGCGAGTCGGTTGACCTATCCTACGTCGGAACACAGACCGTCCAGCGCCTAAAGTCCGCCGCGACCTACCCGTGGGCGTTCGACCTGCCGTTCGAGCTCGGCGGGTCGCTCGGGGCGGAGATCGAGGACGGCGGTTACGGCTACCTCGGCGGCGACATAAGCGCGAGCGTGGACATAGGAACGCGCCTGCGCTGCGGCGTGTCGCTCGCGGCCTCCGAGACGGTTCCGCCGGACAGTATCGGCACCCCGTACACGTTCTACGGCGCGGACGTCTTTTTGGAGCTCAAGCGCGCGCAGTGGGAGCGCGGAGCCTACGTTCCCGAATTTTCGGTGAAGACCGGCGGCGGCGCGGCGCGGCGGGAGAAATCTTACGCCCGTAACAAGGCGGAGGCGGCTGCGGGTATACACTATCCGATATCGGAGAATTACGCCGTAGCCGGACGCGTCTGCGCCAAATCGCTGTTTACCGAGGAGGAGTACCTGCCCCCCGCCGAATTGTACAGAACGGGCGGGCACGGGTCGCTGCGCGGTTACTCCGAGGATGAGTACGCCTTCCGCTCAGTGGCTTTTTCGCAGATAGAGCTGCTGTATTACTTCGACCGCGCCGGTTCGGTGTACATCTTTACAGACGGCGGCGCGGGATTCAACGTCAACGATATGAACCGCCTATCAATGGCAAACGCAGAGAAACTATTGGGCTACGGCATAGGCCTAAGATTCCCCTCGCGTTTGGGGACGGTGTCGCTGGAGTGGGCAAGAAACGTCGCGGACGGAAAGAGCCTCGGGCGGGTGCATGTCGGGGTCAGGACGGGGATTTGAAAGCACTAGCGCCCATAGATTGCCGAAGGCTTCGTCTTAAAAATATTTAAAAAGATTTTGACTTTCTTAACCCCATATATTATATATGTATTAATATGTTTATGCTATAATCATCATTAAACTTTTTATGAAAGGCGGTCTTTTATGAACAAACATTTCACCAAATTGAGCGTGACATGCGTCGTATTGAGCGTGGTCGCGGCGGGGATGGTTCTGTTGGCGGGGTGCGGTACCAAAGAAAGCAGCCCGGCGGGGATAGCCCAATACACCCTTAATTTGAAATCGAATCCGGCCGGAAGCGGCATCTTCTCCGTAGACAGCGGGGCGACATTCGACGCCGGCACAGAGGTTCCCGTGACGGTCAGCCCGAGAATCACCGGGAAGTACGTGTTTTTGAGGTGGGAGGGCGACGCTAACGGGACGACGGAGCAGGTTACGGTTACTATGGATGATAATAAGACGCTGACGGCGAAGTTTGAGGAACTTTACGCGGTTACGGCGGTGGCGAATCCGGATAGCGGCGGGATAATTTTACGTGTTCCTAGCAAAGATTACTATCATTTGGGCGACACTGTGCTTATACGTCTTAATAAAACAAACCCCGGTTACAAATTCATAGGTTGGAATAATAACACGACGGATACTGCAAAAACGTTGTTGCTTGTTGTGAGAAACGACACAACATTTACAGCTAATTTTGAGGAAAAGTTCGCATTTAATTTCAATCCGGATCCGGCAAATGGTGGTACTGTGGTACTCACCCCTACAAAAGACTACTATGACGATGGAGATGTAGTTATTGTGACAGTTACGCCGGCATCTGGATATATGTTCGTCGGTTGGAGAGACCCTATTACGGGCGAAATAAACACTGATTATGACAATGATAACCCGTACACTGTTATAGTTGGCGAAAACAGCGAGACGTTGTTGATCCCAGAATTCTTTAATGCTGGTGGTTTATAGACCCGTTTTTTTTTGACGTTGATTTTGACTGAAAATGCGGGGTTTAGCCCCGCATTTATCTATGAAGCCGAAGGCTTCGTCTAAAAAAGATTTTGATTTTAAAAGATTTTAAAAGATTTTGACTTTATGCAATAAAAGAAACTAACCCTACCCTTCAATCCACTCCCCTATCTGCCGTATCTTATCGTCAATAGCAATCGCCACCTTCTTTGCGTTTTTGTATGGAGCGTCGTATTGTTTCTCATTTATCTGCTTCATCGCCTCCGCCGCGACCGTCTTGCAGTCGTCGTTGCGGGCTACTTTTATTTCGATTATCCACGTGTTGCCGGCGTAGGAGACGAGCAGGTCGGAGCGGCCTTTGCTGTTGTGTATTTCACCGAATGTGAGTACGCCGCAACCGCGTAGGAATGCCAGTATATTTGAGCGGTAGAGCCACTCCCCCGCCGGGATTTTTGACCGTTTTATCGCCGCCCTTGCCGACATGGCGTAGTCGTCGTAGGGAATGCTTGCCAAGAGGCGGTTTATCGTTTCAGCAAAGAGATCAACGTCGCCGTCTTTAACAGAATCCAAAAGCGGGGTACGGAAATCAATAAAATAGCTGACGCCGTCATTCCGGATGATGTTCTCGGTTACCAACAGCGACATGGATTCAAGCACCTCGGCGTTGGGGTAATCGAGCGTAAAATCATTGCCGACGCCCTCGCGAAGCGTCAAGTAGCCCGACTGATACAGAAAACTCTCCGGCGACGCGGTCTCAACTTCGCCGGGACATCGCGCAAAATCCCTCGAAACCGGTATTCCGCGGAACTGCTCGACGGTGAGGTGTCTGTCTTTCATGTAGTCGGCTATGATTTTCGGGTTGCCGGATTCTATCCAATAATTTGAAAGATCGTAATCGCCGAAGAAATTAAGCACCGAAAACGGGCAGTATACCTTATGCACCCCGTCAAAACAAAATCCGTTGTAGTAGGTTCTCAGTTTATCCACTAATTCCTCGGTCGATATATTTAAATCTTTCGCCCCGGCCTCAAGATGCTCTTGGAAATAATCAACAAGCTCCTGCTCGGTGTATCCGAATAGCGTACCGAATTTTCTGTCGAGCGATAAATCATACAAATTATTCAGCGTCGAGAAAACGCCCGCCTTAGTGAATTTGGAAATCCCGGTCATAAACAAAAATCGTATATGCGGCTCATTCCCTTTCAGCCGCGAGTAGTAACCTCTCATAATATCGCGGACTTCCTGCGCCATCGGCGGCTTTTGGTAGAAGTCTAAAAACGGCTTGTCGTATTCGTCCACAATCACTGCCGCGGGCTTACCGTATTTTTCAGAAGTTTTGACGATTATCACCTCCAACATCCTTCCCGGTTCCCTTTCGCCGAGGAGGTCTATTTCATATTTATCGGCGATATCTCCCGTCTGATCGGCTATCGACTTCCTGACACCGGCGGTGCCGTTGGTTGTGTCCACCTTGCTCATATCCAAGTGGATAACCGGATAGCTCTCCCACTCCCAATCGGTCTTTGAGATAGCCAGACCCTCAAACAGATCCCGCTTCCCGCTGAACAGCGCGTCGAGCGTCCAGCACGTAAGCGACTTACCGAACCGCCGAGGGCGGGACAGGAAGTACTGAATACGGGAGCCGGATACTAATTCGTAGAGTATGTCCGTTTTATCAACGTACACGGCGTTTCTTTGGCGGATAGTCTCAAATACCTGCAAACCTGTCGGCAATTGTTTCATTTTCAGGCACCCCTCTATCCACAAAATACTATTCCGCGGAACGGAAAGTCAAAATCAAGGCCGATTTTTTATTCCAACAACACCCCGCCTCCATATATTATATTATGATTCTTGTATTGTATAGATATAGATACCTTGAACCGAAATTAAACCGGCGCGCACGTCTATATGGCGGCGTGCGTAACGCGATACCGTGAGGGAGGTTGCGATGGCGGCTGTTAAAAAGTCGATGTCGATAAGGCTGAAGTTCTTCATCTTTTCCGCAACGTTGTTTCTGTTGATCGTGACGGCGGGAAGCGCGGCGTTCTTTCTCGCTATGCGTAATATAATAGTGGATAACATAGACGGCGAGACCGCCGGCATGCTCAATATAGAGCGGAACAAATTAGAGAGCTCCGTGAAAGGCGAGATCGCCATTGCCCTCAAGATGGCCTCGTCGCCGCTCATCATAAAGCACTTTTTGAATCCGGCGGACTCCGCCCTCAAAAAGATCGCGTTTGAGGAGATACAGGGGTACCGCAGGGCTTTCGGCAGCAATACCGCTTTTTGGATAAGCGACGCGGACAAAAAGTTTTACTCCGACGACGCCTTTGTGTACGTGGTGGACCCGAAGGACAAGAGCAACTACTGGTATCCGATGACCATGACCGAGACCGACAAATACAATTTCAATATAAACTATAACGAGAATGTGAAGAAGATCTTGCTCTGGATAAACGCGGTTGTGAGGGACGGCGCCAAAAAGCCGGTGGGCATAGTGGGAACGGGCATCAACCTCTCCGCCTTCGCCGACACGATTTACAAGGATTACACAGGCAAGGCGGATCTCTATTTTTTCAACGCGTTTGACGAGATAACGGGGGCCAAGAACGGCGAGCTTGTGTCCGAGAAGAAGAAGCTCGACGCGGTGCTCGGGGAGGCCGCCGCAAAGGAGGTCGCCGCCGCCGCGAAGGGTTTGAAGGCCGGCGAGAACAAGATTTTCCACTTGCCCGCGGGCGAGGCGGTAATGACCGCCGTTCCGGCCTTGGAGTGGTACGCCATCGCGATCCGCCCTATTACGAAGGCGGATTACGACATCTCCATGACGACCTTCTTCATCATCGTGCTCGCGGTTATCGCGGCGATATTCGTGGTGTTCAACGCCCTCATCGCCCAAATGATCAAACCGCTGCGCAACATGACCAAAGTGCTGCATCAGACCTCCGAAGACTGGGACCTGACGCGGCGCTTGGAGGTAAAAAAGAACGACGAGATAGGTATAGTCGCCCGCTCGGTCAACGAGTTTATGGAGAGGCTGCATTCCACTATCAAAACGCTGAGCAGAATGAGCGGCGAGGGCGACGGCGACCTGACCATCCGCTTTGAGGAGCTCGGTCAAGGCGATTTCGGGCAGATGGCGCACGGCCTGAATAAGCTGATGGAGAAACTGCACACCACGATAAAGACGATGCAATCGGAGGCGAAGAACCTGTCGAGCACCTCCGCGGCGTTGTTTGAGCTCTCGAACGTGCTCTCCAAATCCTCCGAGACCACGCTTGGGGAGTCGATAAGCGTCTCTCGGCAAAGCAGGGATACGAGCGAGAACGTTCACGGTATCGCGAGCGAGGCGGCGCGGTCGAGCGCCGGCGCCTTGGAGCTATCGGCCACCGCGGAGCAGATGGGCTCGAACATGAACACTGTTATTAAAGCCGTGAGCGATATGAACGATAACTTCAACAAAATCACCGACAACACGCGGGAGTCGAAAACCATCGCCGACCACGCGATCGACAGGGCCTCCGCCGCTATGGGCGTAATGGACGCGCTGGAGGCGTCGGTGGAGGAGATCGGGCGGTTTACGAACGTTATCAAGACCGTAGCCAAAAAGACAAACCTGCTGGCGCTCAACGCCTCGGTGGAGGCGGCGCACGCCGGAGAGGCCGGCAAGGGCTTCGCGGTGGTGGCCAACGAGGTTAAGCAATTGGCGAACCAGAGCGTGTCGAACGCCAACGACATCACGCGGCGCATAGAAAACATCCAAGCCGGAACCGCCGACGCCATCGGCGTCATAAGGGAGATCTCATCCGTCATAAAAAAGATGAGCGAGTCCGCGAACTCGATATCAGAGAGCGTAGAGCGGCAGATAAAGGTCAGCGCCGACCTGACGGACACGGCCAAGCAGACAAACATAGGCGCGCAGCATGTAGTTCAAGGGATAAGCGACGTGGCCGCGTCCATACAGACCTCCGCCAAACACGCCGGAGTGGCCGCGGACGGCGCGCGGCGCGTTTCCAACAGCATCGGCGTTATAAAGAGCGCCGCCGAAAAAACAAACGACCATTCCACGGAACTGAAAGAAACGGCAAACTCGCTGAAAAATATGGCTGAACAGCTTGATTCGATTGTTTGCCGTTTTAAAACGTAGAAAGAACGGTCTATATGCAAAATTATTATAGGATATTGTTAATAATTGTATCAACGATAGCGGCCGCCGGACTCGCCAACACCGCGGCGGCGCAGAGCGCGGCGACGACGACACCGCAGAAAGCCGCGTGCATCGACATCTCCGGCTGGGCGTCCGGACGCCCACAGACCATCGTCCCGTCGTTCAAATCGCCGCACATAACCGACGAGTGCTTCTCCTCTCTGGTGTCGTCGCTTATCGCAACCGACAAGAAGACGCTGACGGACTCGCTCGCGCCGATCTTCTCCGCGCGCGCGCACAAGAACCGCTTTACGCTCGATCTCCTCTTCTCGCTCTACAAGATAAAACCGCTCTCCGGCGACGCGGCGCTTTGGGGGAGAGTCGTCGATATATGGGCGGCGGCGTCCCCGCAAACGCCCGACGCGATCCTTGCCGAGAACGGCGAGGGGGGCAGGATCCCAGTCGCGGACACGCTCTACCGCGCGCTCGACGCGGCGGGGCGCTTGGACGCGCAAGGATTGCTCCGTTACGGACGGGTCAAGTGCCTCGTGGGCGACTACCGCGCCGCCGCCGCGATATATTGCCGCGCCGCCGCCGACAAACGCTTGGAACACGTCGCCGTCTCGCAAATGGAACAGCTCTTCGCCGACGCCGACTCCGCCGCGAGATCGGACGCGATGCGCGGCTTCCGCGTCTGCGCCCTCGCTCTGCCGTCGGCGGACACCACCCTGTACCGCAACCGCCTCGCCGACTTCTACGGCCGGCACGGGCACTTCGACGAGGAGATATCCATCCTCGCGACGCTCAACACCCGCTCCGCGCCCACCGGACGCAAGTTAGCCGAGATCGCCCGCAACCATTTCTCAGCGCGGCGATACCGCTTAGCCGCCGTCGCCGCGTCCGCCGCTTACGGCAGGATGGAAGACGGCGACCAAACCCGTACTTCGGCGGCGTTCACCGCCTATCAGGCCTACACGCAGATCAAGGCGCGAGACTCCGCCTTAGTCTGGTTACGCCTCTCCGGCGCTACTGACAAAGACGCCAAGATATTGGCCGTAGCGCTAAATCAGGAGACCGGGCGCTTGGAGGAGGCGGCGCAACTGCTGGAGCAGCTGCCGCCGTCGCTGTCAAAGGACACGCTCACGGTCAGGGCCTTCATATTCTCCGGCGAGATAGGCAAGGCGCTGAACCACATCGCCACCGCCACAACGCCCTCGTGGGTCATGAGCCCAAGAGAGCGCATGCTGTGGCGCATCCGCTGCCTGATCTTTCAAGGGCAGCCCTACGACGCCGCCACGACGCTCGATTCGCTCAAGTTCATGCCATCGTGGAACGCGACGTCCGAGACGCTGCGGTACAAGTACTGGCTGCAAAAGTTAGACGAGGGCGGCGCGCCGCAGGGAACGGCGCAGGTCTGGGGAAGGCTTGAGTACTGCGTCTACACGGGCGATCTAAACGCGGCGGTCAAAGGGCTTAAAGGATACTTCGACGCCGCGGGTCTTCAAGCCGTAGGCGCGGGCGAGGCGCTGGCGGTGAGGCTTGCCGGAGCGCTGTCCGCGAATCTGAAGTATGCGGAAGCGCTCGAAGTCTTGGAGATGGTCGGCGGCGGCGCGGCGGGCGGGCGCGGCGGACGTAACTCTAATCTTAACCTCAATCTTAACCTAAACTTCAATATCGACAGCAGCCGCAGTCCGGAGTACATGTTCGTTAAAGCGGAGGCGCTCAAAGGGTTGGGCCGCAATGACGACGCGCGGGATATCGCGCAAAAGATTCTGAAGGAATATCCGGGGGATGTTTTCGCTCAGAGGGCGAGGATGTTGCTTATTAATCTTTAAAAGATTTTAAAACAGCCTGCACCCGTTCTCATAAGTCAACTCCGCTACTTTCTTTGGTGATTCTTCCAGTATCTCCGCTACTTTGTTCAGTATCAATGAAAGATTCGCCGGTTCGTTGAACGGACCTGTCGCTCCGTATGGCAGTATGTCTGGGCTGTCCGTTTCTATCAGCAATCTGTCTTTGGGCGTTTTTTTTAATGACGCTATCGCCCGCTTGTTCGTGGGGATCAGTATTGATCCTGAAAAAGATATGCAGCAGCCTAATTCCGCCAACTCGTCAACCAGATCCGGCGGGCCGCTGTATGAGTGGACCGCCCCTCCGAATTTCAGCCCGCCGTTGTCCCTCAGTATCGCCATCATCGCGCCGAAGGCTTTGCGGCAGTGCATTGATACGGGGCGTCCGTACCGTTCCGCGATCTTCAGCTGGCGGGCGAAGATTTCCGCCTGCCTCTCGTCGTCGCGCGGGCTGACGGCGTGGTCAAGTCCGATTTCGCCCACAGCGGCGGAGGGGTCGGCGGCGAGGCGTTTGGAAAGCTCATCCTCCCAACTCCCGCCGAGATCGATATTTTCGAGGTAAAAGGGGTGCGCTCCGTAGGCGCAGACCACCCCGTCGTCCGCGTAAGCCGCCCCGATCTGTTCCACGCCGTCCCAGTCGGCGACGCCGCTGCCGCAACAGAGCATCTTGGCGACGCCCGCGCTTTTGGCGGCGGCGACGATATCGCCGATCCGGGCGGATATCCTATCATCTTGCAGATGGCAGTGGGTGTCAAACATATTACTGACCGCAGATTTGTTTAACGAGCTCCTCAAACCCTTCCAGCGAAAACGGCTTGACTAAAAACGGCGCCGATTTCACGCTCTCTCCGGCGGACTCCGCGTATGATTCCATATCCGCCGCCTCGGCCGCCGTTCCCACGATTACAAACCTGCCGACCGCGTCCGGATTCGCCGCCGCTAAACGCTCCATAAATCCGGCGGGCTCCTCCTTTATGTACTCGGCGGATAGAACGACCAAGTGCCAAGGCGTGTCCGGCGGGGCGGGCAGCTTGGACCAGAAAACCGGCAGGCTCAAGGCGCGCTCTACCTTGACATTCCGCAGGCTGATCTCAAGAACGTCGCACATCAATTGCTGGACGTCCATGTCGTCGTCGGCGACTAATACGTTTGTTTTCATGGTACTACTAATATACATCACATACATCACGGCATGCGGCAAATATTTCCGCCCCCCTGCAATTTTTTCCTAACGCCGTCCGCCTATCGGCAATTATTACCCAAGGCCGGACGGGTGCCGATATCGGCAATTATCGATAAATATTTAATAATATCCGCAAATATCAGCCGCCCGTCGATCCGGCGTCAGCCGAAAACGCCCTTTGGCACGAGATTTGCTCTTAAATATTAATAAAATCGCAAATTACACTTTCGCTTGGAGGTTCGGTATGAACAACAACATGTTCAGCAGCGCCGTCGTCAACAAGACCAACATCCCGGTTTTGGCGGGGGCAATGAACGCGGCAATGCTCAGGGCGCGGGTCACGGCAAACAACATAGCCAACGTAAACACCCCGGGTTACGCGCGGGTGGACGTCTCTTTCGAGGACGAGCTGCGGAACGCGCTGGACAGGACGAGGTTGCAGGGAGTACGCACCGACGCGGGGCACATGCCGATAGGGCGCCTGAATTTGGACGAGATCGGCCCGAAGGCCTACAAACCATACGACCCTACGCAGCCGAGCGGCGTGAACAATGTGGATATAGACACGGAGATGGCGAAACTGGCGGAAACGCAGATAATGTTCAAGTACATGAACGCGTACGCTCAGGGGGTTTTCAATAAACTGAACGCGGCTATACAGGCGAGGCCGATACAGCAATGATTAGGATTTATAGGATTTAAAGGATTATAGGATTAAAAGAAAGGAGCGGAAAATGTCATCGGTAGGCGGAATCTTCGGCGGTTTGGAAATCAGCGCTTCAGGTATGCGGGCGCAGCGTATACGGCAGAACACCATATCGTCCAATTTGGCTAACGCGGAGACGACGCGGACGGCTGAGGGCGGTCCGTACCGCCGCCAGTTCGTGGTCTTCGAGGCGCAGTCCAACAGGCGCGACACGCGGATACTGAACGAGAACGTCTCGCTCTACGGCGCGACGACGCAGGCGAACCACCTCCCCATCCCGCCGTCGGACTTCCCGAGGGACGAGCGCTTCTTCGGCCGCGGAGTAGACGTGCCGGAAATCCGTTCCGACTCGCGCCCGCCCCGTTTAGAGTACGACCCGGGCCATCCGGACGCCAATGAGGAAGGCTATGTAGCGATGCCGAACGTTAATGTCATAGAAGAGATGACGGACATGATAGCCGCCACAAGGGCCTACGAGGCGAACGTCACGGCGTTCGACGCAATTAAAGGGATGTTAATGGAGACTGTTAAAGGGTAGCGGTAAAAAATGTCTGAACTAGGATTAATAGGATTAAAAAAGAGATTATAAGATTAAAAAAATAAGGAGGGGATAGCGCCATGTCGATCAATGAACTAAACAGCTCAGTGGGCTCTTGGAGCCAGTTTATAAAGCTGAAAGAGGCGGCGAGCAAGCGTAACTTCGGTCAAAGCGCCAAAGCCGCGTCCGAGACCGCCGCCAAAGCCGGAGGAACGAAATTCAGCGAAATTCTTTCATCTAAGGGCGGCGCTGATGTATATTTAAATCCGACCGCCGTGAAAACGTTCAGCGATACGCTGGCGTCGGTGCGGGCCAAGGACCTGCCGGCTAAGGGGAAGATGTTTGATTCTTACGCTTGACGGTAAAAAAGCATTAAGGGCGATAAGGCTATAACGGGGAGACCCGTAAACACAATAAAGAAATGAGAAGAGGAGGTATACCATGGATGGTATCAATTCAATCGGCCCGCTGCAAGGCGGAGCAATGCCGAGGAAGGCGGGGCCCGCGTTTCAGCAGCAGGGCAACGGCGGGGTGTCGTTCAAGGAGATGATGAACGGCTTTCTGAACGACGTGAACGGCTTGCAGCAGCGGGCCGACGAGTCGATAAAGAAATTGGCGTCAGGCGAGATCACCGACGTGCATCAGGTTATGACGGCGTCGGAGGAGGCCAAAGTGGCGTTTAACATGATGATGGAGATTCGGAACAAGGTGATGGACGCGTATCAAGAGGTTTTGAGAATCAGGTTGTAATACCTAAGCGGCGGGGGCGCGATAAACGGCGCCCCCGTCCGCCGCATCCGCGCCGCCGCCGAATATCCCCAGCAATCCGCCGCCAAGGCGAAATCAAAAAAAAACCGCTATTTGTTGTCAATATTGCGTATTTAATTGTATACTTATTATATTATATAATAGGCGCTCGGCGTCTATAACAAGGTTTAAGGCGAAAAATGAACGAACCTAACGAGATCAAAAACGAGGGCGGGACTGCTGAGTTTTTCCGGCAGGTTATCGTGCAACTTTCTGCTCTGTGGCAGAAGCTGTCGTTTCAGCAGAAGCTCATCACGGGGTCGCTCGTGGGCATTACGCTTGTGGGGCTTGTAGGGCTGCTGTTCTTCGCCCACTCGGGCGGCGGCAGCGACAAGAGCGGCGGGCGGTCCGGCGGAATGCGGGTGCTGTACTCCGAACTCAGCGTCGACGAGGCGGCGCGGATCACCGATCAGTTGGGCAAGGGCGGCTACAAATACAAATTGGAAAACGACGGGCGCAACATACTCGTGAACCAAAAGCAGCTCTACGAGATCCGTATGGCGCTGGCCCGCGAAGGCAGCCTGCCTAAACAGGGCGGCTTGGGGAACGAGCTCATCCTGAAGACGAGTTTGGGCACGACCGAATCGCAGCAGGAGCAGCAGAAACGGATAGCGCTTGAGGGAGAGTTGCAAAGAACCATAGAGGACATGGACGAGGTCAAGTCGGCGCGCGTCCACCTTGTCACCCCTAAACCCTCCGTTTTCATTGAGGAGAAGCGTGAAGCCTCGGCCAGCGTGGTGTTGCGCTTCATGCCGGGGCGCGAGATGTCCAAGGAACAGATACGCGGAATCACCTACCTCGTGTCGTCGAGCGTGGAGGGGCTCAAACCCCAGCACGTCTCCGTAATCGACGCCGTCACCGGCGAGCCCAAGACCAACCCGTTCCAAGACGAAGGGTCGGCGACATCAATACAGAACAGAGAGATACAGCAGAGCGTGGAGCGAACCTATGTGAGAAAAGTCAAATCAATGCTCGCCGAGTTGCTGGGATACTCCAAGTCCACGGTGACGATAGACGTCAGTTTAGACTTTGACCAGGTAGAGAAGACGATAGAGACCTTTGACGCGGAGAATCCGGTAACCCGCTCCATAGAGAGCATAGAGGAGAATACAAAGAACGCGCCCGACGGCGACCACCAGAAGGAGCGGACGCTGACCAACTACGAGATAAGCAAGGTCGTCCAGCGCGTTGTGCAGGAGAGGGGCAGCATACGCAAAATGACCGTAAGCGTGGCTATAGACGGAAAGTACGAGACCGGCGCGGACGGCAAGCGGACATACGTGGAGCGCACACCCGCCGACATGCAGAAGATAGAGTCTTTGGTGCAGACCGCCGTAGGCTACGACCTCGCGCGCGGCGACCAAATCACCGTGACCTCTATGCAATTCGACAACGAACTTTTGGAAGAAGAACGCATACGCTTATCGAGGGAAGAAAAGGAGGCGAGATTGGCTCTCTACATAAAATTAGGTTTGGCGGTGATAGCCGGAGTTGCTTTCCTGCTGCTGATCCGCTCCATAGCCAGAGCCGTAACGGAAGCCATGAACCCGCCGGTACCGGTGCTGGAGCAATTGGGCTTAGAAAATTTGATAGAGGAAGAGGAACCGTCGGAGGCCGACAAAAAGGCGTCGGAGATATTGGCAAAGGTAGAACTGCTGACAAGCCAAGCGCCGGTGAACATCGCGGCTATTATCAAGCAGTGGTTAGTTGAGGATGTGCAGGATAAGAATAAAAAGTAAGACTAGGATTGGCTTCGCCGAGATAAACAAGTTAGTAGGATTAAAAAAAAGATTATAGGATTAAAAACACCGTCTGTACTGAGGATTTATTAACAAAAAGAAAGATCATACAGTATGGCAAAGAAATCGAAAAAGGGTAAAGGCGAAGCCGGGAGCGATGCCGCTATTACCTCCGCGCAATTGGCCGCGTTGCAGAATAAGACCAAAAAGACCGTTAACATAAGCGGCATTCCGGGACCCGTCAAGGCGGCTATCGTTATGGTGGCGCTCGGCACGGACGCCTCCAGCAAGGTATTCAAGTTACTTGACGATGTGGACATAGAGCGCCTCTCCACGGAAATCGCGCGATTGGAGAACATTTCTCAGGATGTCCGCGAGGCCGTACTTGAGGAGTTTCATACCCTGGCCCTCGCGCACCAGTACATATCTCAGGGCGGTTTGGACTACGCGCGGCAGGTCTTGATAGCGGCTCTCGGACCGGAGAAGGCCAACGAGATTCTTGAAAAGGTGCAGGCCAAGATCAGGACGACCGGTTTCAACCTATTGGAGAATATAGACCCAAAGCAGCTTGTGAACTACATACAGAAGGAGCACCCGCAGACGATCGCGATCCTTCTCGCGCACATGGACGCGGCGCACGCGGCCGGCATAGTCTCGGCGCTGCCGCAGATGGTGCAGATCGACGTGGCGACGCGTATTGCCACTATGGAGAGCATATCGCCGGACACGCTGTCCCAGATCGAAGAGGTTCTGGTGACGCAGATAAAGTCCCTCTTCGGCGGCGACGTCTCGGAGATCGGCGGCGTAAAGGCCGTGGCGGAGATCCTGAACAACGTAGACCGCGGCACGGAGAAGAACATCATCGGCAACTTGGAAAGGGAAAACCCGGAGCTTGCCACGGAGATAAAGAAACTCATGTTCGTCTTCGAGGACGCAATGCTTCTCGACGACCGCTCGATGCAGCGCCTGCTCAAGGAAATCGACACGAAGGAACTCGGCATGGCCCTCAAGAGCGCGACGGAGGAGCTGCAGGAGAAGTTCTTCCGCAACATGTCGTCACGCGCCTCCGAGATGATAAAAGAGGACATGCAATTCATGGGCCCGATACGCCTGAAGGACGTGGAAGAGGTCCAACAGCGCGTCGTGGACGTCATCCGCCGTTTGGAAGAGGACGGAGAGATCATAATCAGCGGCCGCGGCGGCGACGACAATGTCGTTGTGTAGACTAGGAAAGAATACACAAAATGCCTAACACCCCGCCCAAACCGCAGGAAACGATAGTCAACGAGAACGTCTCCGTCCTCCTCGACCAACTCCTAAAAGCCGAAGACCCGGCGGTTATCGGCATCCAACGCATCCTACGCCACAAAATCGACGACGCAAACGCCTTTCCGCTGAAAACAGAAATTATGGAACCCTTCGATACCTCCGGCAAACCGGGGACCGGCGGGAAACGCGGCAAGGAGTCGCATATTTTTACCGAGCAAGAGCGCTCCTACCTAGAGTTGGAAAAGCGTGTGCGAGAGGTAGAGCGCACGCTGACGCAGGAGCGTCTGGCAAACAAGCGCGCCGTGACCGACACTCTCGAAAAAGGCAAGGCGGAGGGATTCGCCGCCGGTGAGAAATCCGGGTACGACAAGGCAAAGGCCATCTTTGACGCGGAGATAGCGAAACACAAAGAGCAAATATCAAAGTACCTCAAACAATTGGAAGACACCAAGAAAACGATGATCAACGGCTTGGAGCACGTACTGCTGCGCTTCTGCGTTGAACTAACGAAAAAAATCATCTCGTGCGAATTGGAAACGAACAAGGAGATGATCAACGCTACGATAAAGCGGGCGCTGGCGTTGATAGCCGACCGCGAGAACCTCCTGATCCGCGTGGCTCCGGGCGACATGGAGACGGCCAGCGGGAATAAAGATTTTTTAAGCACGGTAACGGAACGCTTGGAGAACGTACGCATAGAGGAAGACGCCAGAATAAGCAAGGGCGGGTGCATCATAGAGTCAAACTCGGGACTTGTGGACGCGAGGCTCGGGGTGCAGCTGGAGGAGGTGGAGGAACTGGTGGAGAAGGCTTGGGAATCGTCGGATATGTCATGATAAATGCATTAGCAGTTAATAGATGAGCGGTAGAGACGCAATGCGTATCAATAATTAATCGGCATTATAACCGATGTTAACCAAAAGGACCGGCACAAAATGCTTTTCGATGTCGATACCGTCTCCCGCCACTTCGACTCTTATTTGGACTTTATACGAGCGGCGGACTCCGTTCGCATGTACGGCAAGGTGACCGAGGTTATCGGCATTCTCATAGAGAGCAGCGGCCCTTCCGCTTCCGTAGGCGACGTTTGCCGCATAGAGAAGGGCGGACGGCTCATTTGCCGCGCCGAGGTCGTAGGCTTCCGCAAAGATCGGACGCTCCTTATGCCGCTCGGACCGATCGAGGGGATACATCCGGGAATGGCGGTCGCCGGTACGGGGCGCCCCCTTTCGGTGCATATAGGGGACGCGCTTTTGGGGCGCGTTTTGGACGGGCTGGGGAATCCGATGGACGGCAAGGGGCCGATACGGGCGACCGCGGCGCGCTCTGTTTTTTCGTCCATACCAAACCCCATGACGCGGCAGCGTATCAATCAGGTTTTCGAGACCGGGGTGCGGGCGATAGACGGTTTGGTGACGGTCGGCAAGGGACAGCGCTTGGGGATTTTCGCGGGCAGCGGCGTTGGAAAGAGCGTGCTGATGGGTATGCTGGCCCGGAACTGCCGCTCCGACGTGAACGTGATAGCGCTCATCGGAGAGCGCGGACGCGAGGTGCTGGAATTCATAGAGCGCGATCTCGGCGAGGAGGGGTTGCGGCGGTCGGTGCTCGTTGTGGCTACCAGCGACCAACCGGCGCTTATACGCATAAAGGGGGCGCTGGTGGCGGCGTCTATCGCGGAGCACTTCAGGGATCAAGGGAAGGACGTTTTGTTTTTGGCCGACTCGGTGACGCGCTTGGCAATGGCGCAAAGGGAAGTGGGCCTCGCCATCGGGGAACCGCCGGCCTCAAAGGGATACACGCCGTCGGTCTTCGCGACCCTGCCGCAGTTTCTGGAACGGGCGGGAACGTCGGACGTGGGGACGATCACCGGCCTGTTCACGGTGCTCGTGGACGGCGACGACATGGACGAGCCGATAGCGGACGCCGTGCGCTCTATCCTAGACGGCCACTTGGTGCTGTCGCGCCGCCTCGCCCACAGGAACCACTACCCCGCCATCGACGTGCTGCAGAGCATATCGCGGTGCATGTCGGACATAGTGTCAAAGGAGCACCGCGCCGCGGCTGGAAAGGTGAAGGACGCGATGGCCGCGTACTCGGAGAGCGAAGACTTGATACAGATAGGCGCCTACGCTATGGGGACAAACGAACGCATAGACAGGGCGATACGCTTAAACGCGCCGATAACGGAGTTTCTGCGGCAAACGCGGGACAGCTCCACGACGCTGGAGGAAACGCTGAAAAAGCTTGAGGCGATCGCTAAGTGAAAAGATTCGTCTTCAAACTAGATACCCTCCTTAGAGTCAAGAGAAACAAGGAGGACGAGATCAAGCGCCGCCTCGCGGAAAAGAACCGCGAGGCCGAGTCCGTGCGGGCGGAGATTAAGGCGACGGAAACGGAGCTCAAGGATTTCCAGAAGAACGTGAAAGTAAATCGCGACGGAGGCGGCGAGAGCGTGGCGGATTTGCGTCATTCGGTCTCCTACAGGAACGCGCTGAAACTCAAGATGCTCAAAGCCGGGCAAAAGTTAGACAACGTAATGGTGGAGGCCTACGGCATAAACCAAGAGTTGATAAAAGCCGCCCAAGAACGCCGGGCTGTGGAGATCATCAGGGAGAAGCGGTACGAGGAGTGGAAGAAAGAGAACGCGGCGGCGGAGCAGAAGTTCATAGACGACCTGTCGCAGCAAATGTTTGTCCGGGCAAACAAGTAAACGGTTTGATGCGTAATATCAATATGAATATTAAAATAATTCTAACTATGCCGACGGTGCTGGCGGTCACGGCTTTCGCCGACCCGATAGTGATCGCCGGTAAGAATATTCCGCGCCTCTTGGGGAAACCCATCGCGTCGATAGTCGTCCTGAACGGGAGCGGCACCGCCATACCGTTTCAGATAGACGAGGTGACGAAAGACGGCGAGTACGTGCTTGACAAGGGCGAGTCGCCAAACGTCAAGGAGGGGAACGGCGTGCTGAACGAACAAGACGAAATCGCATTTTTGTGGAACGACGCGGACGCGGTTGACGCCGAGGCCGGCGTTAATAAAGGCATAGGTACCAATATCAATAATAACGACATCGATAGTAATATCAAAACAACAATAACTCTAACGCGCGGCAAGGAGAAACGTACCGTCACAGTCGTATTTGACCCGACCTCTTCCCTGCCCCGCTCGCCCAGAAGTTACATCGGTTACAACCATAATACCGGACGGGTGGCCACGGAATACTACTACGCCGACTTTGCGAAAGATCGCTTTCACTTCGTGCGCGCGGGAGTGATGGACTTTACATCGAACAAGTACGTTGACTTGACAAATGAATTACGGGTTGAGATACTGCTCAAGACGCTTTTCGGGCTGATACCCATCCGCTACGGGGAGGGGGATCTCGTTTGCTTTGTCCGTCGTTACAAGGTGGGGCCGATACGTTTGATCCGCCGGGGCGACTTTCACTTGAATTTGGGATTCGGGGTTAAGGGCAGCCGCGCGGCGGTCAACCAGATTTGTTATCCGAAGGTGGTGAAGGTGCCGGTCTACGTACACCTGCCGATACGTTTCCGTAATCTATTCAGCCAGGCGCACATTGAGATGACGCCGGTGATAAGGGAGGCCGGCAAACGCTTCACCTTCGCGGTGCCGTCGAATAAGCTCTACTTTCCGGTAGGCGGCGACAGGTTGGACACTCTCTGCCAATCAATGCCGCTGCGGCGGATGTTTACGCTTAAAAACGGCGACGCCGCCGGGTACGGTTGGATATTGGACGCGACGACGCAACCGGAGCATATATCCGGAAGCGGATTCGTAATGCGCCGCCCCGGAACAAGGGGAACGGGTCCGGCGGAATGCGGTTTTCGGCTTACAGTTAGGGATGTGCCCAAGGGAAATTATTATATTACTAATTGGGTGTTATTTTCAGGCGGTAAGGCCGGGGATATAGAGCGCTTGGGAAAGGGCCTAATGGAACCGGTGGCGGTTAGCGAGGAAAAATATGGCGAACACTGACACAAGCATCGATACCGGCATTGACGATCGGGAAAACCAAATCCCGGATCCGTCGCTAAGCCGCCTATGCGACAGCGTCCTATCGCTGCGCACCCCCTACGACGACATCGCCGAGCAGATAGAGGACGCCGCCTATTTCGAGTACGAGCAGGGCGGTCTCGAACACGCCGTCGAGCTCCTCAAAGGGCTCTCGCGCTTCTTTGAGGGATTGCGCAACAAAAGCGAGGAGGTGAGCCGCGATTTGGCGCAAGTCTACCTGCTCATAGGGCAAATCTACTTGTACGCGGGTAAATTTGAGGATAGTATCGTGTGGATCAACAATTCCATAGTCGTGGACGACATGTACCCCGTCGCCTACCATAGTTTGGCGCTGGCGTTTAGAAACATCGGCGACGAGTCTATGTCCATAAAGAGCTTGGAGCAAGAGATACGCGTTGCGCCCGGAAATTACTACTCTTATTTGCTGCTCGCCGATCTATACGAGAAAAACGGGGATTTCGCGCGTTTTGAGGATGTATTGCGGCGGCTTCTGGAGCGCGCGCCGGACAATGTTCAAGGTCTGCATAGGTTGATACGGCACTGTGAGAACAGTGGCGGCGGCGCCGACGTGGATCTGCTGAGACGGCGGTTATTGGGCAACGATCAAGGCCTAAGCCGTATAGAGGCGGTGATCCGCGCCTATCACTTGACGCAAGCGGGACGGGAGCGCGAGGCGGCGGAATTTCTTGAGGCTTGGGGCGACGAAGCGCCGGATGTCTCGATCAACCACCTGGCAAACGCGCACATCTACGGCCAAATGAGCCTGCACTCAAAAAAACGGCGCGAAATGTCGCTATTCCGAATAAAAAACCACGCTCGCGAGGATGTAATGGAGATAAAGATCGCCGAATTCGCGTCTGTATTCGGAAAGGAAGCGGCGGAAAAAATCAGGCGAAGCTTAAGGGTGGCCGGAATGTCTCAGTGTTGACTAATGACTTTTACGAGTTATGAATATAAATACTAATTATGAATACGAAATTTACAAAAAAAACCGCGTTGGCCGCATTCACGCTGACACTCATGGCGATCGCCGGCCTCGCGCTCGGCGGCGGCCTTGACAACAACCCCCGAAACGCCGGGGGGACGCTGTCGCGCAACTCCGCCGGCGTGACGCTCGACGGCGCTATGGGAAATCCGGCGCTCATCGGGCTCGACAAGCCGCCGCGCGGAGGGCTTTCGCTACTCCCCTTCTCCGTCACGGTATGGAGCGACAAACTCTCGCCTCCGCTTGACCTGAACATCATCAACGACCCATCCGACTACATAACAAAATTCATGCGCGAGAGCTTTAACTTGAAAGGGAACCTCACTCCGGAGGAGGTCTCGAAACGGTTGACAAACGAGCTGCGCGACGGGATAGGCGTGTACGCCGGCGTGAAGACCTCCCCCGTCGTATTCGCGACACGCGGCTTCGGGCTAAGCGTCAGCACCTTTGCCGACGTCGATGTGAGAATACCCGGCGGACTCCTTATACCGTTCTTCGCGGATACTACGGAGGGACTGTTGGCCGGCAAAAAAGGCATTGATCTCTCCGATATGCACGTTAATGCGATATCTGCATCGGAAATCGCCGTCAAACTCGGCTACACGACGGCTATCCCCTTTCTCCGCGAATATCTTGGTCTTGACAAGGGCGGGGCCGGGGTAGGGGTAAAATTGTTGCTCGGCCACTCCTACCTCGACGCCAAAATGCAGGATGGCAGCGCCATATCCTACTCCGATTCGACCAACAAGTACAAGGCCGGCGCCCGCTTTGACGTGCTGAGCGCCGGAACAGGCTTTAACAACAATTTCCGATACGATGAGAAATACCTGATCGACAATCCGATAAACGGACAAGGATGGGGGTTAGACTTAGGAACGATTTTCCACAACGAAAACCACGCGGTGTCGGTTGACGTACAGGACATCGGCATGATACTTTGGAACGGCAAAGCGGTACGCAGAGGGAGCATTTCGTTTAAACCTGAAAGCGGGTTTGAGGATGGGTTCGACCTAAACGACCTGCAACTCGGCATCAACGAACTCTTCAAATACGACACGCTTGCGCCGACCAACGAAAGCTACATTATGTGGCTGCCCGCCGCACTAAACCTTGGGTACACATACAACCTGCGCATCAACGGAGGACCGAGCGCGCTCTTGGGCTACCTGACGACGAGTTTGGGTTACAACCAACAATTAATATTGGGCATCGGCCATGACAGCTACTCGCCGCGCTTCTCAGCCGGCGCGACGCTGGGGCTTTTGGCGGGTTATCTGCCCGTACGCTACGGCGTGACCTACGGCGGCCCGCAAAAATTGACCTCGGCCTTGGGATTGGGTTTGGGATTGGGCGCGAAATACTTCTCCACAGACCTTTTCTACAAGGCGGTGGGGAGCCCTATACTACTGCCTAAAAGGGGTTTCGAGGCGGGCGGCGGCCTGACCTTCCAATGGGGCTTCCGGTACAAGGCGAAGGCCAAGTCTAAAACCAAACTGCCGAAATGCGCGGCGGCGGATGAATTCGCGTGGATTGACGACACCTTGTCGGAAGAACCGACCGTATCTGTGATATTTGAGTTCTTCCCGGACGATGATGAATCGGAGAATGAGTACTACGAGCCCATAGAGATAGATATGGTAATGTCTCCGCCGCCACCGCCAACGACAACGACAACAACGCCAACGACGACGGAGACGGAGACGGATCCCATGCCGCAACCCACGGCTGAGGAGACGGAGATGCTCGTTGTTTCCCAACGCGCGATCAACTTCGTGTCCGGCAGCGCAAACCTTACCGAGAGCTCCTACGCGCCGCTCAACGCGATAGCGAACCTTCTGAAACTGTACCCGCACATACGCTACGAGATACAGGGGCACACCGACTCGAAGGGCACGGAGATGCACAATCTGCTGCTCTCCGCGGAACGCGCCGCGGTTGTGAAGTACTACCTGATCTCGCGCGGCGCGCCGGAATCAAGCTTAGTGGCGGTGGGCTACGGAAAGAACATACCCATAGCCGACAACCAAAACACGGTGGGCCGCGCGCTGAACAGACGCGTGGAGTTCGTGCAAATACTGTCGCAGGAACACTACGACTGGGTAAAGAGGTTTGAACTGGAGATGATACCGAGGCTTACCAATAGGGTAATACTTCACAAGAAGAGAATTACGGAGCCGAATTTAGGGGAATAGCGGAGGTCACTTCTCCAACCACTCTTCAGGATTAAGCGACTCCGCCCTGAGTTTTATTTCGAAATGCAATTTCGGTCCGCCCGTCGTCCCCGTCTCCCCCGCCTTGCCTATCTCGGCGCCAGATGTCACTTTGGCGTTTTCCGTTACGGACACCTCGTCTAAGTGGGCATACAGCGTATAGTATCCGCCGCTGTGGTCTATGAATACGCACCTGCCGTAGCCCCGCATCCACTTTACAAGCGCCACTTCGCCCGTGGCGACGCTTGCCACAGACGCGCCTTTTTTGGCGGCTATGTCTATGCCGTTGTTCGGGGTTACCGTCTTGTAAACCGGGTGTATCACGTTGCCGAATTTCCTCACCACCTCTCCGCGCAACGGCCAAGGCAGCTTTCCCTTTCTGTTCTCGAAACTGACCGCCGCCTTACGCTCTTCCTCCTCCTCCTTGACCTTTTTGCGCCTGCCCTCCAACACCTTTATCATGGCGTTTAGCTCGCCGTGCGCCTCCTCCAACTCCGCGACCATCGCCTCGTGCGCGCTCTTCTTCGTGCGGATGTCAGAAAGCACCGTGCGCCTCTGCGCCTCCTCCGCCACCAAGGCCTGCTGCTCCCTCTTCTTGTCCGATAACAGCTTCACCAACTTGTCCCTATTCTCCCCCTGCGCGCTCCTCTTATCGTTCACAGAGGCGATACTCTCCTTGATAGACGCGGCGAGGAGCCTGTCGTGGCGGTTCAGATCCTGAAAGTAGCGCACGCGGCGGATAAACTCTGACGGGTTGCCGGAAGTAAGCAGCATTTGCAGTCTATTCATGTCGCCTGTCATTTGAGCGTTGCGCAGCCGCCTCTTCATCAACTCGCGGGCGCGGTACAGGTCGGCCTCCGCCTTAGTCAGGGAGTCTCCGAGCATCTCGATCACTATTTCTGTCGTGTCAATCTGTTTCTGTACAAGATCCGCGTATTTGCCGGAGGAGTAGATGTTTTTCTCTATCTGCTCCAAGCGGCTCAGGTAGTTCCCCTCCTCGTGCTGCAGCTCCTTGAAGCGCTGCCTGCCGCGTTCAAGCTCCGCTTTTATGGAGTCTAACGTGCCTTGGGTCTTGCTCAGCTCTTTCTCCACGGCGGCGACGGCGGGGCTTGACGGTTCCGCGCTCGATCTTTGCTGTGCCGATGTTGACACTGATTTCTTCTGATCCGCGGTTTTCGGTGCTGACTTCGACGTGGATTTTTTTTGATTAGCGCCTTTCTGCGACGCCGGCGCTGTTTTCTGCTGATTAGCGCTCTTTTGCGGCGACGGCGCAGATTTTTGCTGACTAACACTCTTCTGCGGCGACGGCGCTGATTTTTGCTGACCGGCGCTCTTCTGCGGCGACGGCGCTGATTTCTGTTGATCAATACCCTTTTGCGCTGACGGCGCCGATTTCTTTTGAGCGGCGCCGGAGCTGTCGGGCAGCGCAAATAACGGCGAATAGTGCGCGGCGGCTATTATAAACGCCGCTACGCAGCACCGCGCCGCGAGCGCTATACCAGAAATTTGCTTACCGCGAGTCTGCTTCCGAGCCACCCGAAAAATACCCCTATGACGACGACGAACGGCAAATAGGAAAAGTGCCAGTTTATGGAAATATTCGACAGAGCCACCCGCGCCGCGATCATCACGCCGACGCAAAGCACCCCGCCTATGAAACCCTGCAGCATTCCCTCCAAGAGGAAGGGCATCTTAATGAACAGATCTGTGGCGCCGACGTAGTGCATGTTCCTCACAAGGTCGCGGCGGGCGTAGATGGTCAGCTTTATCGTGTTGGAGATGATGGCGTGCAACGCGAGAAGGATGACGAGGCCGGCCGCTATCGATATTATGTAGAAGCGGTCGCGCACCATCTTTATATAGCTCAACCAATCACGCGAGTAGCGCACCGCGTCCACGCCGTTTAGCACCGATATCCTCTCCTGCAACTCGGCCGCGGCCTGCGGGGTCTGGCTGCTCTCATAGAGCGTGATGTCGAGCGACGCGGCAAACGGGTTCTCGTCCACCGCTTCCAGCATCTCCGCGCCGTACATCACCTTAAAACGGCTCCACGCGCTGTCCTTGCTCTGGAAAACCACCGCCTTTACTCCGGGCATCTTTTTTATGGAGTCAATAAGCCCGCCCCGTTGCGCCAAATCGCCGGACACGCCGTCGCTTAGGTAGACGACCGCGTCCGGCATATCACCCGCGTTACTTAAAATCTCCTCTATGTTCATGAGGGCGATAAAGACGCCGCAAATAAGGAAGAGCGTAGCGGCAATGGTCATAATAGAGACAAAAGTCATCAACTTGGCCTGATAGAAGCCGCGGAACGCCTCGACTATAAAGTAGATTATTTTTCTCACTCAATGCACCCGTACAAATCCCTTATCCGTAACTTTCATAATTATCGCCTCCCCGTTGGCCCCCGTAACCGGATCAAAAGTTATCAGGCCTGACAAACCGCTATACTCTTTTACCGCGGCTAAGGCTTTTCTCAGCTTCGCGATATCGAAGCCGCCGGCATCGGCGGTCGCTTTTATCACCAGCATCGCGGCGTCGTAACCCATCGCGGCTATGCGGTTCGGCTCGTCGTTGTATCTGTTTTTATATGCCGAGGCAAAAGTCTGCCAACCATCGCTCGCCATGTCGGGTTGTATGCCCACCGACACAATGGCGTTGTTCGCGTAGCGCTTGCCCTCGTTTCCTGACGGGACGCGCGGGTCGCTCCAACCGCCGGTTCCGAGCATCTGGGTGCGTATGCGCCTGAACACCACCTGCGACGAGAGCTTCAGCACGTCCTCGTAATCCGAAAGCGGCATAAAGAGCCCGCCCACGGCAAGCGTGGTATCGGCATACCGCATGCTGTCGGAGACGGAGAGGCTCGTCACCCTCTGCATGAGGCCGCGCTCCGCCAATACCTCCTCCAAGCGGCGGCGGATAAGCGCCCCGCGCAGCCTGTTCAGCGTGCCGGAAAAGTCGTGGGTGCCCTCCGCAAAATACTCCTCGTAGGCCACCTCTATATTCTGCCGGCGAAGCTCGTCCTTGAAGGCGTCGGCCATCGCAAAACCGAAACCGTTCGACGGCGCGATGATCGCGAAGTCGCGGATGCTCATGTTTTCGATGGCGTACTTGGCTAACCGCTGCGCCATTGTGCCGAGCGTCACATTCATCTGGAAGATGTTCTCGCCTATAGCGGATATGCCGTCTTCGTTGGCCGTGGGGGTGATCATCACGATATCCCTGTCTGAGAACATCGCCGCGCTCACCACCGCCGTATTCGATAATATAGGGCCTATGCACAACTGCGCCTGATCCTTTACCAGCAGATCCTTAGACTTTCTGGCCGTCTCGACCGGGCTGCCCTTGGTGTCGTAGACAATCAACTTGATGGGGCTCTCCGCCCTCTGATTGTGCCCGTCGAGCGCCAGCTTAACCCCTTGCAGGATGAACTTCCCGATATCGGCGTCCTCGCCGGTCATCGGCGCCAGAAGTCCCACCTGAAGCGGCGGGGGGCCCTTCCTCTGTTTCTGCTGCTGCTCCTTAACAAACTGGCTCAAAAAGACCTTGACAGGCTCCGTGTAGCGCGAACGCGGGTAGGTCTCCCGAAACTCCTCCGCGCTGTTCTTAGCCCGCACAACCTGCCCCGACTCTATGAGCTTCTGTATCTCGTGAAACCGCACAATTTCAAGCAGAACCGGGTGCAGCTCCGCCCGCCCGGAGATGTTCGACAGCTCCTCGCTGCTGAGCGACCGCCCGCATACAAGTTCGGCGTTGCTTATCGTAAGATTCAAAAGATCAACCGACACGCCAAGCGAGAGCGCCGTAGAGAAGGAGGTCAGCGCCTGAACCGGACGCGCCTCCCGAGCGTTGGTCACACCCTCTAAGTAGGCTAAACGCGGCAGAAACGACGACTCCGGGAACTTCTGCCGGTACATGTCTATCAACCGATGCACCTGCGGATGCTCCTTCTTTCGGAGATACGCCTCAATGACAAGCGGCACAAGCGTGTAAGACTCCGGGTCACGCCCGTTCTTACGCAGATGCTCGCGAATCACGGCGATCACGGAGTCAACCTGATCGGCGGCGTAGAAGTCCCGGGCGCGCTTGAAAACGGGCGAGCCGGAACCGTTTGCGGCGGACGGCGGCGTATCCGACGGCGCAGCCGACGACACGACCGCAACAGCAGTCAATAAACAGGATGCCAACAGCAATATTCTTTTTTTGACGATCATGGCGTCTCCAAGAAAAATCATATAAAAAATCAAATTAACACTATCAACCCAGCGCGTACTTCCCAAAATCCACGGTATCTATCGACCTGATATACGCCCGGAGCCTCTCCCCTTCCGATAAGCCCGAGCCGTCCGGTTGTTTGGAGAATACGCTCTCCCGAACGAAAATAGGAGTGCCGCTGCGGGCTGCCAGCGCCACCGCGTCGCACGGGCGGCAATCGATCACCTTGATCGAAGCCCCCCCGTCGGCCCTGACGACAACGCTGGCGGAGAAGATCCCCTCCTCCGACACGTCGCTTATGACCGCCCTGTAGACGGACGCGCCCAACTGCTCCGCCACAATCCGCACCAAATCGACGGTAAGCGGCTTGTCGGGCCGCACCAGCAACGTTTGCATGGCTATGGCGTTGGCGTCGGAGTGGTCAAGAGGAATGGCGACGACGCGCCCCTCGCGATCCTTGAGAATAACCAGCGGCGTCCCCTTGGCGGTGTCTATGGCAAGGGAGGAGATTTCAACGGGTACAAGCATCTTCTGATTTTTGCCCTTCCTAAAAAACTCAGGTACGAATTTGCCGACTTTGCCGACCGCTATTACACTGAACAACGTATAAATACTTAATGTACTAATATACATCATCCGTACCCCCAAAGTCAAAAAAAAAAGCCCCCGCCGAAACGGGGGCCTTCGCCAATCAATACTAAATATAATGACTTAACCTACTTCACAACGCTGATCGTCGACTGCGTTACGATCTTCTTGCCGTTCTGACCCACCGCGTTGATATGCACGAAGTACATACCGGCGGGGACGCCGACGGTTCCGAGCTTCACGGAAACCTTGCTGCTGTTCGCCTTGATGAAGGCGGTCGATATAGCCGCGCCCTTCATGTTGATCAACTGAACCGTGCCGCTTGAGACCTTGGTCGCGGGGGTCCAGTTGACGGTTACGCGGTTTTTGGCGTAAGAGACCTTGAGACCTTTGGCGACGGACTTGTTGCCAAGGAGGTGGACGCCGACGGTCGGGGTTAACTCAGGCAAACTGGAACACTGTACATCTTCACCATAGTTATTACCCTCATTTATTCCGCTCGGTTGAGTCGCTCCCAAGTACAACGCCCCGTTAGTCTGACATTCGTTAAGCACCTGATCGCATGTTTTACCGACATTATCGCCATACTTATTATTGACGCTGTTGCAACCGGTAGGCCACTGGCAGTAAGAAAATTTACCGTCAACTTTGCAATTTTCAACCGGAGCGGTCGGATCGGTAACAGGAAGATCCGGAGCTTGGGTTAATTCCGATAAATTAGCGCACCGCACGCCCGCGCCATAGTCGTTACCCTCATTTATCCCGGCCGGCTGACTCGTTCCCAAAAACAAAGTTCCGTAATTTCGGCAATTGGCAATAACCTCTTCGCATGTTTTTCCGATATTATCAGCGCCATACTTATTATTGACGCTATTGCAGCTTGTTCCCCAATCGCAGTAAGAATACTTGCCGTCGGTTTGGCAGTTCTCGCAAACGCCGTCGGCATTACAATTGGCCGCGGTGCCGCCACCGCTGCCGTTGCCGCTTCCATTACCGCTACCGCTTCCAGACCCACCACCCGTTCCTCCGTTACCGGGAGGCAAGTGATCCGAAGGACACGTCGTCACAACGGTACCGCCGGTGCACGACCCGCCCGGCGCGAGATAATAACATCCCCCGTCGCCGCAACTATATTCATCCACTCCCGCCCCAACACACGGACCATAGTCACAAAATTCCCTCGTCGAAGGAGCCTCGGCCTCACAGTCGGATACAACAACCCCGGAAGAAGCGGTACACTCCGCCGCAGTCTTTTTTTCATCATAAGTACCGCCAAAACCCCAGCAATTCGCCGCACTACCATCCCACATACAGCAACCTATCGTACCATTTTGGCCAATGGTACAAGTCGCCCACGCCTGCGCCCCCAACCCAGCCAGCAGCCCAACCGCTGCCGCAGCAATCAAAAACCGTTTCATATGACACTCTCCTTTTAAAAAGTTAAATAATATGGTTAACTGGTTAATTTAAACGATACTTTAAATTACACACTTCAATCCCTACCTATATACGGGGATTAAAGCCACACTTTTACGGCGCGAACACCCTACGTACGGACTGCCGCCTCTAAGGCTCCGCCGCCGCGCCCACCACCCTTTTCAGCATTCCGCACCCCCCTTTCCTAAGCCGCCCCCGACAGAGCAAGGGCACCGTAACCCGCCCTTCTTCATCCGCAGAAACGTGTTTTTCAGCGAATTCAGCCTCAAAAACCACAAATACGCCCCATTTGAGGGGGGCAACTATATATATAATCTAATATAGATTATGGAAAAAGTCAATAATATAGTAAAAAAAAATCTATTTCGGAGTTTTTTAGGGGGTCTTTGACTGTGCCGGAAAGGTCTACGTAGGGGCGGTGGGAGGTGGGTGTTGCTTTAAATCAGGTTTTGTGTAGTTATGTCCCCACGCACGAACCACGTAGACGATACCGTCGTAAAGATTGCCGTGTTCGTCCACTGCATTTGCGGCATTGGGCAACACCTTGTAAAGAAAACGATTCTTATGATTAATTTGCCGAGAGCATAGACCTTTTAGGTTACCTCTAAGACGTTCAAATTTTTGAGATGGGTCGTAGGGGTCATTTTTGACGGTATCTATTATCTTGTCTAACTGCGCTTTAAATCCGGCGCTTTTACAGATTGAAACGTCTTTTTTGGCCTGCTTCGTACGTTGTATTTTATACATTAATCGTCCCAATCCTCATACTCGTTTAACGGCGTTTTCATCAACTCTATTAACGATTCCGCCATACCCGGAATAGCGTTCAAATAAGCCGTAGTGTCGGGATAGTCGTCAGGATCGATGTCGTATTCCTCCGGCACGACGCCTGTTTCGTCTACCACCGGGGTCAGCACCACCCTATCGGATTCCGCAGATACTAAAACGCGCGGCGACCCTATAAATGACAAAATGGTCTCCGGTAACGTTTGACGGTCAATTACTAATGTTGTCATATTGCGCTCCTTGCCTATAAAACGGCCTTTTGAGGGATACCGCTATTTAACGTAATATAGTTTACGCCAAATGTCAACACTTATAATAAAAAATCACTTCTGTATTTTTAGCCTTTGACTTTGATTTTATATATGCGGGGTTTAGCCCCGCATATCCTATGAAGCCCCGAAGGGGCTTCGTCTAAAAAAGAATTTGATTTTAAAGCTTTTAAAGATTTTAAAGAATTGGCCGTATTCATATAAAATACCTATGCTTTAACTCCTGCCGTTGGATGACAAAAAGTGTGTAATTTAAAGGATCGTTTTAATTAGCCAATTATCAACTATCTTATTTAAACTTTTTTTCAAGGAGAGTGTCCTATGAAACGTTTTTTGATTGTGGCGGCAGTGGCTGTTATGTTGACGGGGTTGGGGGCGCAGGCGGCGGATTATACTGCCTGTACCGGCGCGACCGCGGGGTATTGCAAGTGGGATGAGTGCTATGCCATCAACACTTGTTCGGGCACCGGCTGCGGAGAAACCGGTACCGATTGCAGTGTTGAGTATCAGAAATGCTTACAATATTCGAGTTCGCATTCTGTGTATAGCGACGCCGCCTGCTCCCAAGCCAAGGAACAAAGCGCGATTCAGGAGTGCGGTGAGTGGTGCGATTGGGGCGCGAACGGTTGTCACCCGATTAAGACAAATCCTACCGCTTCAACAGATGATCCGACAGTGACAACAACTTGTGCGGAAGCAAAAGCAAATTGCGATGCCGGAGGGTCGGGGAGATTTGACAACGCTACTTGTTCCGGCGATCCGATAGGCGGGGCACGGGGTTGCGGTGATTATTGCGATTGGGGAGCGGGAGGTTGCTGGGAGATAAAGCCGGACACTACTTATACCACTTGCGAGGCGGCCATTGCGCACTGCGACGCCGACGGCGCGAGGTACAGTTCTTCCACTTGCACCGGTACCCAAGTCGGAGGCGAACAGTCTTGCGGCGGTTCCTGCCTATGGGAAACAGGTTGTGTTGAACTTAAGACAAATGCCAATAACACGCCGGAACCGATACTCACTTGCGAGGCGGCAAGGGCGAATTGCCAGTCGTTCGGGCAGTTGTTTTCTGATGGCAGCTGCCAAACCCCGGTCAGCGTTCGTTTGATCGCCAACAAGTCCGTCGCCAAAGGTCTCAAGGTCTCCTACGCCAAAAACCGCGTAACCGTCAACTGGACCCCCGCAACCAAGGTCTCAAGCGGCACGGTTCAGCTGATCAACATGAAGGGCGCGGCTATATCGACCGCCTTCATCAAGGCGAACAGCAGCAAGGTTTCCGTGAAACTCGGAACCGTCGGCGTCCCCGCCGGTATGTACTTCGTGCATATCAACGCAGTGGGCCAAAACGGCAAGAAGATCGTAACGCAGTCGACGATCAGCATTGTGAAGTAGGTTAAAGCATTTATTGGTACTGATTGATGAAAGCCCCCGTTTCGGCGGGGGCTTTTTTTTCGTTCTTACTTCCGGCTCGGCTATCTCGGCGGCTGATAGTCAGACTGCTTCATGGCCGTTAGCGTATGGATATACCGGTACCGCGTCGGCGACGGCAGCATCTTGAACATGTGGGTGTCGGCCCCGCCGAAATAGAGGAAGAGGACGGCCATACCGTAATCCACATCCGCCAAATATGTAATCCCGGAGGGGCTGATCTGCACATCGGGAACGCCGACGTTGCACGTCGAGGTGGGAGTGTCTCCCGTAGACATACCGCCCTCGACCCTTGTGCACGGTATCCCCCACGGCACGTCAACGGTCTTGTCGCCGAAATAGGCGAAATAGGCGTACGCGGCGGCCCGCAACTCCTCCCTCTCTATATAGCCGGGTTTAGCCCAAACGGAATCTTCCTTTCTGGAAGAAGAGGCGTTTAAATAGGTTTTGGCATTGAAGCCCCAGTCGCCGGACTGGGTGACCACGAGGCTGACCTCGGATATCTTGTCGCCCGTCACCTTGAGGCGGGCGCCGAGAACATACTGCTTGGGATTCTTACCCCTGGCCGTATCGGCGATAATGATCTCCGTAAAAGTGGCGCACTCCTGCACATCGATAAGGTTGCGGTGGAAATCCGGCTTGAGCGGCGTCTTCCAGAGGCCTTCGCCGAACGGAACCGCCTTGTCGTACGTCGTCTTGCCGCCGGAGTACGTCTGTTTGGCGCTGTTGTCGTTCTCAATGTATTTGGCATTCGGGGCGAGGGGCATCAGATTGTGGTTGCCGGCCTGAAGCGCCGCCAAGTAGGCGTCCACAGCCGCCGTCAAACCATCGCGGCTGCAACCTATCCCGCCCGACGCTGTACTTTTCGGCGTAAGCGTTATATTTTGCAACTGGTTCATACCTTTCACCGGGGTGAACTCGTATGAAACGGTGTCATATCCGGTCGCTGTCGCCTTTATAGTCCAAGAAGCGGCATCCAGGCTGTTCACCTCTTTCTTCAACCGATCGGCGGACGCCGCGTTCTCGCCGCCGAACGTAACGCTGACATTCAGGCTCCCGCCACCGTGGGCGTGGCGGGCGGTGAAGGAGCCGCCGTCTATCCCCTTAACCGATAGAACGTACGCCCCGGCCGCGATATTAGGGTGGGATATGTTGTTTACGGCGCTTGAAGCGGTCACTTTCTCGGACATGACACGCTTTCCGTTTACGGTATACAGCGAAACTTCCGCGCTTTTGTACGACGCCGCCGGCAAGTTCAGGGAGACCTTCCCAGCCGAGCTTTTGATCATCGCCGGAACGCCGGCCTGACCATGCGTCCAATACGATATAGAAGAGGTCTTTGGGAGGCGGATGATCAACGTATCCGTCAGTTTGGTCGTCAGGGTGCGCGCGCCCCCGACCCCGCCCGAACCATCCGGGGGCTGTATAGATACAGTGGCGGATACGTTTACCTTGACCGGCACCTTAGCCGTGTCCAAAGACTGCGAGAACGCTCCTACCGCGATGGCCGACACGAACATTATGGCCGTGACAGCCGATTTCTTCAAGAACTGATTTTGAGCGGTACTCATGATAAGTACCTCCTTTTTGTGGATATATGTTGCGAGGGTATCGTAACGGCGTAATAGTGCCGCAGCGCCGTATGCTATATTATAGTAATATAATACAAAAAATGGGGGGATGTTATGTTTTTTTTGAGGCACATTACTAAATCAAAATCTTAAAAATCTTTTTTAGACGAAGCCTAAAAAAGCCAAATCTTTAAAATCTTTTTTAGACGAAGCCTTCGGCTTCATAGGATATGCGGGGCTAAACCCCGCATATATAAAATCAAAAGAGTGTCTGAACTAGGATTGGTAGGATTTAAAGGATTATAGGATTAAAAAGAAAAAAGCCGTTGAAGTTGATTTTAAAGATTTTGATTTAATAAGACATTGTTGCATCAATACATGCTAAAAGATATAAATATAATCACAATAATTGTCAATAAAATCCGCCTGAAAACAATTCGCGTTTGTCAACTTATTCTCATCTGTCAATCAACAAAGTTAAATTATCATTTGTCAATTTATTATTACCCCCTCCCCCCCCTACCACAAATATACATAAACATATCGCGCCGCACAGCGTATAATTGCCTTCAATGAGGCCTAAAAAATCAAATTCTTTAATTCTTTTTTAGACGAAGCCTTCGGCTTCATAGGATATGCGGGGCTAAACCCCGCATATATAAAATCAAAGTCAAAGGCGGTGTTGACGTTGACGGTTAGTTCCCTTCGACTTCGCTCAGGGAACTTACGAGCGAGCAATAAGGTCGCTGAGCGAAGTCGAAGTGACCTGACGTATGATTTGCCGCCGATTTTGACTTTGACGTTGACTTTATATGCGGGGTTTAGCCCCGCATATCCTATGAAAGGGCGCGATTTATCGCGCCCTTTCGTCTAAAAAAGATTTAAAGACTTTGATTTTAAAGATTTTGATTTAAAAAGATTTTTCTGTTTTTCTTGACACACCGCGTCACCATGAATTATCTTTCCTAATAAGGCTTTTTTTTGTTTCGACAGATCAGGCCGGTTAAACGGCTTAACCGGGTCACATGGGCTTTACTATCAGGAGTTTTTAGGTGAAAAGACCAACATTTTTTCTAGTCGCCGCGGCGCTCTTTACCGTAATCACAGCGCCGCCCGCGTCGGCACAAATCAAGTACGTGGCCGTCGTGGAAACGGAGGTAGACGAAGCGTCCGGCGTGTCAGCCAAGCTTAACAAGATTGGTGGACGGCTACAGAGGACGAGGGTGGCTTCGCCAACTTCTGGCATATGGACTACTACGGCAACGTGTACGGAAACTACAGCACCTACAAGCGCGTAGGCAACTCGGTGCGTTGTGTTGAAGACGAGGTGCCCTAGTTCGATGAATGATAGCTATCTAGGTAAGATTCCGCGTCCGGCAAAGAATGTCTGAACTAGGATTTGTAGGATTATAAGGATTATAGGATTAAACGTCAAAGGCGTTGCGTGTGTGTTGAAGTTGACGTTGGTTTTTAATCCTAAAATCTGTTTTTCAATCCTACTAACTTGTTTATCTCGGCGAAGCCAACTTGTTTATCTCGGCGAAGCCAAACTTCGTGCGATGTTTGATTATATAGATAACGTTGGGGTAGGGGATTGTTTTAGCGGTGCCCGCCGCTTCGCGGTGGGTCGAGAATTTTTTTTGCGAAAAATTGACACCGCCGCCGCCGGTATATTATATTAATTCATACCAAAGGGGCGTAGGTATGCACGAAAATGTCAAGACAGGGTGTACACGAGGGGTATAAGGATATGGAACTACTGAGGATGAGGTTGCTGAGGATTTATTTGGATACGTGTTGCTATTGTCGGCTGTTTGATGAATCGGAACAGGACAAGGTTATTAAAGAACAAGAATTAATCTCAGCTATATTAGATTTGAGTCCTGTTATGAATTATGTGATTTTGGGTAGTTTGGCGCTAAGGACCGAAATCAGTAAGATTCGCGACACAGAAAAGCGAATAGGGGTTTCAGATTACTATAATAGTACGGTAAATGAATATATTCCGTATACCAATGGTATAACTAAACTTGCGCGGACAATGTCAACAAATGTTAGACTAGGAGGTTTTGACAGTTTACACTTGGCGTTTGCGGTAACAGCAAATGCCGATTATTTGCTGACAGTTGACAATGATTTTGAAAAAGCAAGTTCTAAATTGAATTTAAAAGTAAAAGTTATAAACCCGCAAAAATTTTGGGAGGTTTAGAATGACAGTTACAATAGATACTGATGATTGCGTTGAAATCAGGCGTATAGGATTAAAGGCGTTAAACAAGGCGTTGGGTATAAACGGCACGAAAGCGTTTTTAAGACAGTATACTTGCCGAAAAGGAGACTATACTAAAGAAAAAAGCGAGAATCCGCAACTAACGTTAGATGAAGTTCTTGAAGCAATGCGCGATGTGGATAAAGGAGAGATGGATATGGCGGATTATGCTGGGGCGTCGGTATGAACGAAAACATCAAAGCCGAACTCGACAGAATCGTAAGCACTCCGGCCACGACCGTCAAAACCGCTCGGACACAGACGCCAATACCCGCGCGGTTTCCACGCTTATAGCGCGCAAACGCAACGTTCTAACGCTCCCGCTCTCCGAAATCGCGCCGGTTATTATCACGTCCGCGCCGGCGAATTTTCCTATGGATACTATTTGGCTGTCGTCGACGGCCCCGCTCAGTTGAAATTTTTGCTCGTCCCGTATGCGGTCCAGCTCGCTTCTGTCGACCACGGTGTACCCGTTGTTGACCAACAAAAACTCAAGTTTATCGGCGGCAAGTACGGATAAGTTCTTGAATTGATCGCTTGCCGATACATTGGTTATGGCAAGTTTCAGCCTCTTTTGCGTAGATTTCATGATGGCCTCCGCGGCGCGGTTCAGGGCTTTTTCTATCCCGCCGCTTGCGGTCGCGGCCTTTTTTTCATCGGCTTTTCCGCCGGATCGCCCCCGCTCGTCCGGCGTAACCCTGTCAGCCTTCGCGCCGCCCTGAGGGGCAACCGTGGCTGTGTCGCTCTCGGCTACGCTCTTGGCGATAATAATAGTGGGTTTCCTGAAGAGGCCTTTTTCCACCGACACCACAAGCGCCGGCGCCCTCTGTGTCGCGGTAAAACTCACCATGTCGCTCTTGGCGTCGCCGATCTTGACGTAAATGTAGTGCATTCCGTTTACGACCGAAAAGGAGATGGAACCGCCGTTTTCGAGGCTGTACGGAATTGTGGCGTCGTCAACAAAAACCTGCATGATCCTATCCGCGTACGCCTTAGCCGGACGGCGCTGGACGGTGACGACCGCCTGAACGGCCACGCCGGACACGTGGGCTGGGGCGGTAGAGGCGCACTCCGCGAAAAGCGGAAGCAGCAGTGCCGCGACGGTCAATACTAACCATAATCCTAATTTTCTTCTTCTCATGGCACCCTCTTTTAAGGTACAAGCGTTTAAGGTATAAAATAATATAAAATCTTTTAAATCTTTAAAATCTTTTAAAATCTTTTTTTTTAGACGAAGCCCCTTCGGGGCTTCATAGGATATGCGGGGCTAAACCCCGCATATATAAAATCAAAGTCAAAGGCTTTTTTCTTTTGACGTTATCTTTTGACGTTATCTTTTGACGTTATCTTTTGACGTTGACTTTATATGCGGGGTTTAGCCCCGCATATCCTATGAAAGGGCGCGATTTATCGCGCCCTTTCGTCTAAAAAAGATTTAAAAGAATTTGATTTTAAAAGATTTTGATTTTAAAAGATTCATAGTTTCCCCATCTCTTCAACCTTTTTATCTAACCGTTGATTTGACACCGGAAACAGCGTCTTAACGTGTTGGGCGAACTGGTTGATCTCAAATTCTCTCACCATTAACGCCAATTCATTCAACATTCGCTTACGGCGGTGGGCGTTTTCAAGCATTACGCTTTTTTTGGATAAATCGTTACAAAGCGATACGTACAGATTGACTTCGGCGCGCTTTTGGCGGTATTTGAACGGTTCTAGAGAGGCTTTTTCTATGATTGCCGCGAAGACTTTCAGGTAGCGTTGGTATTGGAAAAAGATTTCTAGCGTGGTTTGCCCGTCCAAAATATCAGTAAAAAATCCGTTTAGCGCCTTCGCCAGCTCTTTGTGGATGTCCGCCGGCAATTTCTTTTTCGCCGACGATAGACGGGCGGTATTGTCCGTAAATATGCGTAATGACTCCTCAAATACGGATAGTACGCGGAAGCCTATTCCTCTCAGCGATTCTTTGGTCTTTATTACCAACTGATCGAAACCCTCTTTGCTTCTCGGCGCGTCGTCGAAATCTAGAACGGATTCGCATATCATATCGTATAACCTCGCCGCGAACTCGTCTCCTGACGCGAACGGGGCGCACATCACCTTCACCTCTTTGGAAAAGGCGATGTCGCGTTCGGTCCACGCCAGTTCTTTCATTAACGTTATTTCCAGTAACTTGCGGACTCCGTAGCGGTGGGCGATGTCGCTTTTAATTTTTGACGGGAAGAGGACCAAATCGACGCAGTTGTCGTTATCTGTATTGATACCGCCGTCAATAATCCCGCCGCCGGGTATCAACGCCGGATACCCGCGAACCGCGAAACCGCCCTTGTTCGAACCGATATCAAGCGGCTTGTCCAAGTCCTCGTCCGGCCATGATACAAGACCCGATTTCCGGTATGACGCGAAAGCGCCGTCCCAAGGCGAGCCTGCCGCCGTATTAACGGATGCGCCGGTTATATCGTTTATACCTGTATTAGCATCCGTACCGCCAACCACAGCGGTATCATTCATCCGTCTGAACAGTTCGCCGCTCCTGCCTTTGGCGACGATATCATTCTTCTCGTCCCTTACCTCAATTTTCAAATCCAAGTGCGGATCCGTCTTATCGGAGTCTAACAATGCGGGATCAATATCAATACCGTAAATTTTTTTGATAGCCGATGATAATTCCTCCGCGAACGATTTATATGTCGCGGGCGGCGCCGTGATGTTATCGGCAAGCTTTTGCGCCGCCTCGCCTATCGGTACAAATATCTTTCGTTGACTGCGCGGTAGCTGCTGCAGCAGGCTCTTTATCTGCGCCGGCCACAGCGGCGGGATCAGCCATCCGATTGTTTCCTTCGCTATAAACGGCAAAACCTTTTGCGGCAGCGCCAAAGTCACGCCGTCGTCTTCATTCCCCGGAGCAAAGGCGTATTTCAGCGCGAAATTCTGATTGCCGATGTTGACGTGGTCGGGGTAAGCGTGAGCCTCTTTCGGGATTGATTCCTCAATTATATCCTCTTCGCGCATATACAGAAATTTATCATTTCCGGCGGACCTTATCGCCTTGTTCAGATCGTGTACGGACGCCGCAATCGGCAAGCGCTTCTTGTAGAAATCAAATATCGCCCCATCCCCCTTGTAATAACCCCTCGACCTCAGTTTTGCCTCGTATGAAAGGATTTTTTGTTTGAGCTTCTTGTTGTGATCGTAAAATTTGTGATGGCAAACAAGGTTCTCCTCAACTAACCCGTCCCTTATAAAGATTTCCGTAGCCGCCTCCGGCTCCGCTTTGCTGTATAGGGCGTTTTTCTTTACGGCGAGCGGAAGCCCGAAGAGCATAACGCGTTCTATCGCCCGCACGCACCCGCTCTCGGCGTCGAAAAACGGCGCCTCGAAGGTCCGTTTGCAAAAATCGGCGGCTAACTCCTCAAGCCACTCCGGTTTGATCGCCGCCACGGTTCTGGCGAACACGCGGCTGGTCTCCACTATCTCGTGACACACCACCCAATCGCATTTCTTCTTGGCAAGCGCCGAGCCGGGAAATATCAAAACCTCTTTACCCCCGGCGGCCTTGTATTTTCCGTTCTTGTCAAGATATGCGCAGTTGGCCAACAATCCGGTCAGCAGCGACCTATGCACCGCGTCGTAAGAGGCGGGCGCGGGATTCTGCTCGTACCCTTTCATCCGCGAGAGCGTCTCGTCAAGCTGCCAATAGACGTCGTGCCACTCGCGCATCCGCGTGAACGACAAGAAGTGCCCCTTGCAGAAACGCCGCAAACCGCCCTGAGTTTTGAGCGTGTCCCACTCGTTCCTATAGGCGTCCCATAGGTTGACATACGTCAAGAAGTCCGAGCCTTTATCGACGAATTTGACGTGCGCGGCGTCGGCTTCGGCTTGTTTCTCAAGCGGCCTCTCCCTGGGGTCAACAATGGAAAGCGCCGCGGCGATAATCTTCACCTCCCGCAGCGCGTTTTCCCGTCTGGCGGCGATAATCATCCGCGATATGTGCGGGTCGAACGGCAGCTGTGCCATCTCCGCGCCCATCCGCGTGAGTTTTTTCCCGTTGTCAATCGCCCCTAGCTCTTTCAACTGCGCGTATCCCTCCGAGATCGCCTGCTTCGACGGCGGGGCGATGAACGGGAAATCCTCAATCGCCCCCAGTTTATGCGCCGTCATTGTAAGTATCACCCCCGCGAGGTTGGAACGCTTTATCTCCGGCAGCGTAAAGGCTTCGCGCGAGTTGTAATCCTCTTCCGAATACAGGCGTATGCAGACGCCGTCCTGAACGCGTCCGCAGCGCCCCTTGCGCTGGTCGGCGCTTGCGCGGCTTATCGGCTCTATGGGTAGGCGGTTGGTGCGAAGCCTCGGCGCGTACCGCGATATGCGGGCAAGTCCCGTGTCCACGACGTAGCTGATGTTCGGCACGGTGACGGAGGTCTCGGCTATGTTCGTGCAAACGATGATCCGGATCCTGCCGGACGGGTTGAATATCGCCTCTTGATCCGCCCTTGTCAGCCGCGAGAAGAGCGGTAGTATCTGCACGTCGCGCCGCAAAAGCGCCCCGCCCAGCTTGTCGCACGTCTCTCGGATGTCGCGCTCGGTGGGCATGAATACGAGCATATCGCCCGGCCCGTAGTAATCAAGCAAATCGGTGGCGGCGGTAACCGCGTTCTCCACGTAGCCCGACCCAGCCGTCTCGTCGCCCTCCTCGTTTTCGGGTTTTCGGTACAGCACCTCGATGGGGAAGAGGCGCCCCGACACCTCGATTATCGGCGCGTTGTTGAAACAAGCGGAGAAGCTCTCGGCGTCTATGGTGGCGGAGGAGATGATGATCTTCAAATCGGGGCGGTTGCGGAGTATCTTCCGCAGGTATCCGAGCAGAAAATCGATATTCAAGCTCCGCTCGTGCGCCTCGTCTATGATGATGGTGTCGTACTGCCGGAAAAGACGGTCGTTCTCGGCCTCGGCGAGGAGGATGCCGTCGGTCATGAATTTGATAACGGTATCAGCCGACTCTTTGGCCGCGAAGCGTATCTTGTACCCGACCCGCCCCCCGAGCTGGCACCCGAACTGCGCCGCCACACGCGCCGCGATGGACGTGGCCGCGATGCGCCTCGGCTGCGTGCACCCGATCCGCCCCCGCCGACCGAGCCCCGCGTCCAAGCAGAAAAACGGCAGCTGCGTGGTCTTGCCCGACCCCGTCTGCCCCGCCACGACAATGACTTGGTTGCCGCGAAGCGCTTGTATGATTTCGGCCCGCTTTTCGTAGATTGGGAGGTTTCGGGCGGTCTTGTCGATTTGGTTCATGGGGATAAATATAATTTAAAGACTTTGATTTTAAAGATTTTTGTAACAAATCCTCTGATAGCGAGGTATAATATTAATGACCGCGACGGCCTTAATTTATACTGATACGGTTAGGGTTGCCGGTCGTTTTCATCTAAAAAGGAGGATTTATGAGAGGATTTATCGGGGTAGGGCGGTCGCTGGCGGTCGCGGCGGTGGTGCTGTTGGCGGGGTGCGGGGGTGGCGGCGGCGGTAATCTGGTGGACAATGATGGTGGTAATAACAACAATAACAATAATAACAACAACAATGGTGGTAATAACAATAACGGCGGGGGCAGCAACGGCGGGAATAATACCGGGGTTGTTGACCCTAATACGGTAGTTAGAGGCACGATCACCGACAAAAGAGACGGTACGATATACAAGACGGTCAAGATAGGCGAGCAGACGTGGATGGCGGAGAATTTGAACTATGATACGGCGGATGGCACCGGTTCATGGTGTTATGATAACGAGACTGCAAATTGCAATCAGTATGGTCGGTTGTATGATTGGAATACGGCGATGGCGGTTTGTCCTTCCGGCTGGCATTTGCCGTCGCGTGATGAGTGGGGGGTGTTGACTGTAGCCGCCGGTGGTACCGGTACTTATGGTGATGGCGGTAAAGCGGGTGAGGCGTTGAAATCGACAAGCGGTTGGAACAATCAGAACAATGGCAGTAACGGTAACGGTAAGGATGACTACGGATTTTCGGCCCTGCCGGGCGGCGAACGAAACTACTTCAGAGGCAGTTTCGACGATGCCGGCATCTTCGGCAACTGGTGGACGGCTACGGAGAACGGTGTGAACATAGCCAAGAACCGGACCATGATCTACAACCGCAACTTAGTGTCCGAAAACGGCAACGACAAGAGCGAAGCCTTCTCGGTGCGCTGCCTCAAAGACCAATCCTCTGCTGATAGTTCGCTCTTGAATGGAACGTGGCAAAGAGGCGACGGCAGCTATTATTATCAACTTAAAGTTGACGGCAATACTTGGATGTACTCGGATGGTCCGTATGGCAATATGATTGCGCAAAGCAAGGGAACGTGGAGCGGTAATTCTGCAAATTCCGCCCCCGCGTCCGCAACTGTGACGCTTACGATAACGCAAATTAACCCCTATGGCGACGGTAATTGGATAGATTTTCCCCCTGAGTACAACAGCATACGGGTGACTGCGGCGACTTACGAATTAGATGCTTCGGCAAGAACGCTTACGATACGTGATGTGGCTTTAGCGGCAGAGCTTACTTGGAGTACGTTGGAAGGAACGTATAGAAAACAATAACGGATTATGATACGTTATGATTAACGGTTGATACCATCTAAAAAGGAGGATTTATGAGAGGATTTATCGGGATAGGGTGGGCACTGGCGGTTGCGGCGGTGGTGCTGTTGGCGGTGGGGTTGGCGGGGTGCGGGAGCGGTAATATGGTTGACAATGATGGCGGGAATAATACCGGGGTTGTTGACCCTAACACGGTAGTCAGAGGCACGTTTACCGACGACAGAGACGGTACGGTATACAAGACTGTCAAGATAGGTACGCAGACGTGGATGGCGGAGAATTTGAATTATGCGGTTGACAGTTCTTGGTGTTATGACAACGATCCCGATAATTGCGTGATGTATGGGAGGTTGTATAGCTGGGCGGCGGCGATGGATCTAGATCGGCGTTTTAATGATAGTACATGGGGTGGCAATAGTGTTAAACACAAAGGAGTTTGTCCGACCGGCTGGCATTTGTCGTCTCGTGATGATTGGGATCAGTTATCGGAGTCGGTTGGAGGTACGAAAGATAATATAGGAAGTTTTATTAATTGGTTGGATGCGGGTAAAAAGTTGAAATCGACAAGCGGTTGGGTTAGCACCAGTACGAGAAACGGTAATGGTACGGACGACTACGGATTTTCGGCCTTGCCCGGCGGCATGCGCGACATCGGCGGTGCTGTGGACTTCACAAGAGGTGGTGCTGAAGGCACATGGTGGACATCTATGAATTTCAGTAGAGCTCAGGCCTACCACCGGAACATAGGTTACTCAAACGATCACGTGACCGAGGCCGGAAGGAAAAAATACGAAGAGCGTTCGGTGCGTTGCGTTCAGAATTTTGAGTAGATGGTATTATACGGGGAGGGTACCATGAAAAATTTCGTATTAGCCTACATCACCGCGAAAGACAAGTCGCAAGCGTTGTCAATAGGCCGCGCCCTCGTAGAGGAGCGCCTTGCCGCTTGCGTCAACGTTATTGATAACATGACCTCAATCTACCGGTGGGAGGGCGAGATCAACGAAGATCATGAGGCTATATTGATAGCGAAGACGTCGTCTGATAAATTCGAGGCGCTCACGGAGCGCGTCAAACAGCTTCATACTTATACTTGCCCGTGCGTTGTGTCGATACCAATTACAGGCGGTAATAAGGAGTATTTGGATTGGCTGTCAAAATCTTTTTAAATCAAAATCTTTTAAATCTTTTTTAGACGAAGCCCCTTCGGGGCTTCATAGAATATGCGGGGCTAAACCCCGCATATATAAAATCAAAATCAAAGGCTAAATACGCCGATTTTGACTTTGACGTTGACTTTATATGCGGGGTTTAGCCCCGCATATCCTATGAAAGGGCGCGATTTATCGCGCCCTTTCGTCTAAAAAAGATTTAGATTTTAAAAGATTTTAAAGATTAACAATTATTTTTAATATGCGCCGCCACCTTCGCGTCCTCTTTTTTTATGTGGCTCACCAGCCAATCGCCCACGTTGCGGATAAAGTTGTTCACAAACACCGGCGTGGGTCCGTTCTTCTTCATATCCGCCGACAAATCGTTTACCGTCTTCAACAGCGACTCGTGGAGTTTGCGGTGATTCTGAAAGTCGGGGTAGTTCGATCTAATTTGCAACGCCTCTTCTTCGGCGAAGTGCTTCTTGGTGTACGAAATCAGAAAGTCGAGCGTGGGGCCGACCTTATCTTGGGCTTGGCCCTGCTGGCAGGCGTCGAGCAGGTTGTTGATTGCCTTGATAAGCTCCTTATGCTGCGAGTCAATGGTTTGGTTGCCGGTTTCCAGCGTCGGACTCCATGTGAATGCCATAAAATGCCTCCTTACGTTTTTGGTGCTTGGGTGACGTATTATATACTAAATATAATTAATGGGTCGGAGTAAAAAAATTGTTTTTACGGCGGGATTATAGTATATTGTATAATATTATGTTCCATTATATCGTGTCGTCCCGCGTTTCTTGGGTTATTGTTGTCCGTCCGTACCGTGATGATTTAGGGGGTAGGCGTGAAATATTCGAAAAAAACGTTAATATTGCCGGTCGTCGTTGTCTCACTGCTCGTTTTCGGCGGTTGCTACACCCGTATTATGTCGTATCAGGGCGAGGTGACCGAGGCGGGGAGCAAGGGCGGCGCCGGTTGCGGGGAGTGTCTGGAGGAGGTTCCGTACACCGGCAGCCGGCAGGTTTGCGTCTGGGAGCGTGATTTCTTCGGGTATCCTGAACTCCGGTGTTACAACACGGGCTATGCGAGCAGTTGGCTTTATTTCCACAATACGCCTTGGTGGTATAGGAACAGTTACGGGTGGCGCGATACGCGGGGGTGTCCGCCGTATTATTATTACGATAGGATTATGGGGACGTGCCGCTACTACGGAGGGTCGTATTCGAGGCCGAATACGGGGATGGGCGGCGGCCACGGGGGTGGAAGCGGAGACGGCGCGGCTAAACACGAGCAGGCGCCTGCAAGACGTAACAATCGTGTCGTATCGCCGTCGGAAGGCGTCGGTTCCGAGCCCGCCGCGGGGAGCGCTTCTACGGGGGCGGTTTCTACGCCGTCGGCGCCGATGTTTTCGGGCGGTCTCAAAACGTTGAGCCCCGCTCCGTCGCCGGTTAAGCCGCCGCAGCCGTCCGTAGCAGAAGAAAACTCCGGTCAGGGGATGTCAAAGCCTCAGGACGGGATATCGAACCACGCGCCGAGCCAGCCGCAGTTGCCGCAGCAAACGCCGCCGCCCTCGAAAAAGGACGATACGCCGCAGGGGCCGCCGCCAAGACGCAATTCGAGGGGTATGTAAATGAACAGAGCGATTATTCTGCCGGTAGCGTTGTTATTGTGTTTAACGTCCGCCGCCCTTGCCCAAGGCTCCGGCATCGAACTTGGCGCGGGGGCGCGGGCTATGGCTTTCGCAAACAACCATACCGCCGCCGCCAACGATCTTTCCGCCGTTTATTGGAATCCCGCAGCGCTCGGTTTTTTGCAGGTTCGCGAGGCGCAGGTGTCTTTTGACGCAATGCGTATAGGCGGAACGTCCGAGCTGTCGGGCGTCGGGGTGTCAATTCCGCGCGGCGCGAAATTGAGCGATAACAGAGATAGAATCCGTCTGAGCGGGATCGGCGCGATGACCGCCATCCCCACGGTGCAGGGGGGGCTTACGCTTGCCGCCTCTTTTGACCGCCCGTACGTCTTTGACGATTTTACCGTATACACGTACAAGGTCGGCGATGAGACAATGAAGTTGGACGGCGGGGGAGACGGCGACCTCAACAGGTGGAGCGGCGCTTTCGGCATTCAGGTGGCCCCGAAAATCTCAATCGGCCTCACGATGTCTATAGTCAGCGGATCCGAAGAGGCGTATAACTACCAGAAGAGCGTGAGCGATTTTCCTGAAAATATATACGATGGTTATCCGTACTTGACCGATTACTACGATGTGGAGTTTCAAAGGAAATATTTGGGATACGCGATATCTCTCGGCGCGCTCTGTTTCCCGCTTGACAATCTGAAAGTTGGCTTGAAAGTCAATTTCGTCGATAATGTGGACTTTGTTGAAACGCAACACTATAAATTGTTTCCGGACAGCAGCAGAGAAAAAGCGTCGCCGGGAAAGGGGCACCTCTATAGCGCCCCGTCAGGCGCGCTTGGGGCCGAGTTGACGCTTCCGTGGCTTACCGCCGCGCTTGATTTTCGCGTCACGCTGCCGTACACATTTATACTGCCGTCCGTAGATGTTAAAAGTATGCCCGACGGTCTGCAAGCCAGAGACCTCAAAGTCGGCGCTGGCTTGGGCCTTGAAGCGCCTGTGCCAAATCTCCCTATTGTGCTGCGCGCCGGATACTCTTTTGACCAATACGACCTTTTTCCGCGCATCGCCAAATACGAAGGTGATCGAGAAGACGGTATAGATTGGGATGTTATTCTCGGTGAAAGAACCGCTTGGCGCGCCGCCGGAGACCGGCATACGGTAGCCGCCGGGATAGGCGTTTTCACATCCGGCTTCGGCCTTGAACTCTCTTACGCCTATCAGGTTTGGGGCGTGGCGAGCGAGACCAAGACCGAAGAGGGCAAAGTGTCGTTTAGATTTAATGAAGATTACTCAAGCCACCGCGTTATGACAGCGATAATATTCAGATACTGAAAGTAAAAGTTTTCCAATGAACGCCATAATCAAACTAACGTCGATAGTAAAAACCTATGTCATGGGCGACGTGACGGTAAACGCGCTCCGCGGCGTAAGCCTCTCCGTCTACGAGGGAGAGTTCGTGGCCGTGATGGGCGCCTCAGGTTCCGGCAAGTCCACAATGATGAACGTGATAGGCTGCTTAGACGTGCCCGACGACGGTTCCTATATGCTTGACGGCGTGGAAGTGCGCGGCATGAGCCGCCGCGATTTGGCGGATCTGCGCAACCGCAAATTAGGCTTCGTCTTCCAGAACTTCAGCCTATTGTCGCGAACCACCGCTCTGGAAAACGTGGAACTGCCGATGCACTACCGCCACGGCCCCAAGCAAAACTACCGAGCCGCCGCTCACAGCGCTTTAGAGAAGGTCGGTCTTGGCGGGCGCGTAGGGCACATGCCCAACCAGCTATCCGGCGGCCAGCAGCAGCGCGTGGCCATAGCGAGGGCGATAGTCAACGACCCGCCGCTCGTCTTGGCCGACGAACCCACCGGCGCGCTCGATACCCAGACTTCCATAGAGGTCATGCGCCTCTTCGTAGATCTGAACAACAACGGCAAGACCATCGTCCTAGTCACGCACGAGCCGGATATAGCAATGTACGCCAAGCGGTTGATAAAGATGAGGGACGGAGAGATCATCAGCGACGAGCCGGTGGAGAATAGGGTAGTGGCGTAACGTGAAAACAAAAGACTTTATTGCCATCGCCGCAGTTGTTAAATACGCGGTCGTCATATTCGGATTGACGGTATCAATACAAGCTGAAGAGTTGATGCCCGCCGCCGTTGATACGACATCAGTACAAGCGATGTCGGTGTCGCCGTTAATCGATACGGTATCAATACCGCAGTCTGTTGATACCGCGTCGGCGCAATCCGTATCAAAGTCTCCCGCCCCACGTACAATCAACTATACCGGCGTTGCGCTCTCCGCTTTCATCCCCGGTTCCGGCCAGATCTATCAATCCCGCTACGTGATGGGCGGGCTCTTTTTGGCGGCTGAGGCCGCGGCTGCCGGTTTCGCCGTTTATTGGTCGAACTCGGCCGATATCCGGCGCTCCGACGCGCGACAGTTCAGGAATTTATCCGATACTCTCAGCGGGCTCGTTTTGGCTGTTGACGACGATGTCGCGCTGCGCGATACGCTCCTTTACTTGTCCGGATTGTACGCGGTCCGCGCCGACGAGTTTGATTTTGAGGCGAAGGCCGCGAGGCACACGTTCTACAACGCGCTGGCTTGGGCGGTGGGCCTGCACCTGTACAACGCCTTAGACGCCCTTGAGGCGGGCGGCCTGACGCCGCGCGGTTTGGAGAAGAACCCGACGGCCGCCGGGCTTCTTTCCGCAGTGCCGTTTCTGGGTTTGGGCCAGCTCTACAACGAGCGCCCCTCCAAAGCCGGCATGCTTGCGATGGCGCAAGTAGGCTTGGCGCTGACGGCCTACAACCAACACCGGTTGATGAGCGCGGCCTCGGACAAATACAACCAAATGCGCGACTCAACGTCGGCCCAATACCTCTACCGCGCCGATCACATGAGCTACTGGAAGTCCCGCTACGACAGCGCCTTCTCCAGCCGCAACACCTACCTATGGCTATCGCTCGCCGCCTACATATACTCAATCTTCGACGCAGTAGTAGACGCCTACCTGAGCGATTTCAACGCAAAGATCGACATAGGAACGGATTTATCGGTAGCGCCAACCGGGGGAGCGTCAATTAATGTTACGGTGGGACTAAAAAAAGTCAAATAATGAAAATCAAAATCTTTTAAATCAAAATCTTTAAATTCTTTTTTAGACGAAAGGGCGCGATAAATCGCGCCCTTCCATAGGATATGCGGGGCTAAACCCCGCATATAAAGTCAACGTCAACGTCAAAATCGGCGTTTTTAGCTTTTGACTTTGATTTTATATATGCGGGGTTTAGCCCCGCATATCCTATGAAGCCGAAGGCTTCGTCTAAAAAAGATTTTAAGAATTTGACTTAAAAAGATTTTAAAAGATTTTGACTTTCAACTATCCCTTATATTATATTATAAATCTGTCGATAACAAAAACAAACAATTAAGGACCGGGAAGCGGGTGATGTGAATGAATGGTATAGTCGTACGCGAAGACGAGGCTTTTGAGAAGGCGTTGCGCCGTTTCAGCAAGACTTGCGAGCGGGCGGGCATCCTCTCCGATATGAAGAAGTACAGGCACTACGAGAAGCCCTCCGAGGAGAAGAAGAGGCGTCTCAATTCTTCCAAGCGCAAGCGCATCCGCGAGGAGAAGCGGGTGACGTGGAGGAGCGTTGAAAAGTAGTAGGTTTGCCATGCTAACGCGTTAATTAGTAAGCTCTTACGTGTTTTTAGTTTTTGGGGGTGTACTGGTTTTCGACGGGGGATGGGAGGCATTGGTCAGCATGCCGAGGACGTCGGTTGGCCTCGTTAATAATCCGACAAAAACACAATTGCCGAAGATTACTCTTACGCAATGGCTGCCTAATTAAAGGCGGCGACCCGACGGCGGAGCGCGCCTGTACGTCGTTGGGCAGACAGGGCGCTGGCTCGCGGGAGGAACCGGCCCGCGGGCGAGATTAAGGTTCTGGCGACCCTTGCAGCCCGCCGACCGGCGGCAGGGGGGGCGAGACTAAAAGGACGGCTAAGCATGTAGCGGGCCGTGTTGATCGTCTTTCGGACAGGGGTTCGACTCCCCTCACCTCCATTTTTTGTTTTTTGCCGCAGGGCAGCAGGGGGCTTTTCTAACATGAATTTTCTGAAAACCACGGTGCTTCTCGCCACGCTGACGGGGCTTTTGGTCGCGTTCGGGTATTACTACGCCGGGGAAAACGGGATGTTCGTGGCGTTTGGCGTCGCCGTGTTGATGAACTTCTTTTCGTACTTTTTTTCCGACAAGATCGTATTGCGGATGTATCACGCGCGTCGGGTGGATCCGCACGAAGCGCCGCAGTTTTACGGGATCGTTGAGAAGCTCGCCCGTAAAGCGCGGCTGCCCATGCCCAAAGTCTACATAATCCCCACCGACACGCCCAACGCTTTCGCCACAGGCCGCAGCCCGTCGCACGCGGCGGTGGCGGCGACCGAGGGGATTTTGCGGATTCTGAACGCCGAAGAACTCGAGGGCGTGATGGCGCACGAGCTGGCGCACGTGAAGCACCGCGACATCCTGACTTGCACTATAGCCGCGACGCTCGGCGGGGCTATAAGCATGCTGGCGCGGATGTTCATGTTCGGCGGCGACAGGGACAGAAACAAATCGGGCGGCATACTCGCGCTGGTTGTGATGATACTTGCGCCGATAGCCGCCATGCTGATTCAAATGGCCATCTCCAGAAGCCGCGAGTACGCTGCCGACGCCGCCGGAGCGCGTATCTGCGGCAACCCGCCCGCGTTGGCGAGCGCGCTGAACCGTCTGGAGACGGGCGCCAAAAGAATCCCGATGGAGATGGGCGACCCCGCCACGTCAAGTTTGTTCATCGTAAACCCGTTCAGAGCCGGCTTCATGTCCAAGATGTTCAGCACCCATCCGCCCATGGAAGAGCGCATCAAGCGTTTGCGTGAGATGCGGGGAGAGAGGTAGCGACGCCATGCCCATACGTTCTATGACTGGTTTCGGCTTGGCCGAGGCCGCCACGCCCTCCGGAACCTACCGCGTGGAGATCCGCGCCGTCAACAATAGGTTTCAGGAGCTTCAGATACGGCAGCCCAAGTTTATGCTCAACTTGGAGCCAAAGATAAAGAAAGAGATAACCGGCGCCGCCGTGCGCGGCAGCATAAGCGTCTTCATCAGTTGCGACAAGGGCGACAGCGGCCCCGTAGCGCTGACTTGGGACAAAGAGGGCCTCGACGGTTATATGCGGATTTTCAACGAGATAAAGAAGACATACAAGCTGTCAGGGGAAATCGCCATATCCGACCTTCTGCGTTTCGGAGATTTCATCAAGAGCGAGTCCGAAATCCACGACGACGAGGCCCTGTGGAAGCACCTGCGCCCGCCGCTTACGGCAGCCCTGAAATCCTTCCAAGAGTCGCGGGAAACGGAGGGGGCGCAACTTGTCAAGGAGTTGAAAAAGACGCTCAAAGAGATCTCCAAGACCTTGCACCTAATAGAGAAACGCGCCCCGCAACGCGTCAAAGAGTACGGCGCCGCGCTCTCCGACCGCATAGAAAAAATGCTATCCGGCAACCTCCCCGACCCCCAGCGCATAGCTACCGAGGTAACCATGATGGCCGAACGGTTAGACATCACCGAAGAAATAGTCCGCCTAAAGGCCCACATAGAAAAATTCAGCGCCGACTTCGAAGCGAACGAACCTGTGGGCAAGCGTATGGGCTTCCTGCTCCAAGAGATGAACAGAGAGGCCAACACTATAGGCTCAAAAGCCAATGATACCGAAATAGCGCATTGGTCTATCAGCCTTAAAGAGAATATTGAGAAAATCAGGGAACAGATACAAAATATAGAATGATTTTATGTACAACCGTCACAATAGGAGACCCGAAAAATGGCCGATCTGTACGAGTTGGAGTTAGAGTCGCTTGAAAAGAAAGGCGTAAGCCGCTACAAAGCCGTCCTGATGGCCTCGCAAGAAGCCCGTTTCGTCAACAATCAGTTGCGTATGGGAATCGTCGATTCTAAAGAAAAACCGACGACGCTTGCCATGCGGAAGCTCTTTGAGGGCAGAGTCGTCGAGGATGTGGAGGAGCAGGCCGTTTAACAACGGTTCTGCGGCGGAGGCGGATCTATTATGAGCGACGCGACGCGCAGAGTAATCGTAGGCGTAACGGGCGGGATCGCGGCCTACAAGGTCCCCGCATTAGTGCGCCTGCTGCGCAAAAACGGGTGCGAAGTCAAAACGGTGCTGACAAACGCCGCCAAGCCGCTCGTCGGCGCGGAACCGTTGCGCGTTCTCTCCGGCAACCCTGTCTATTCCGACGACAAGTCCGCGCATTACGACATGGACCACATCCGCCTCTCCGAGTGGGCCGACCTGCTGTTAATCTGCCCAGCGACCGCGAACACCATCGCGAAGATGGCGGGCGGCATCGCCGATAATCTTCTGACCACGCTTACGCTCTCTATTCACGAATCCAAGATCATCGTAGTCCCGGCAATGAACTGCGTCATGTGGGCGAACAATGCAACGCAGTCCAATGTCGGTACGTTGGCGTCGAGGGGCGTGACGGTGCTGCCGGTGGGGGAGGGCGAGCTGGCTTGCGGCGTGCGCGGGCCGGGGCGGATGGCCGGTACGGAGGAGATTGTCAAACGGGTTATGGATCGCTTTAATGCGTCTGAAAATCCCGCAAATGCCGCGTTAAAAGGAAAGAACGTTCTGATATCCTCCGGTCCTACGGAGGAGCCCATAGACCCCGTCAGAGTCATCACCAATAGGTCTTCCGGCAAGATGGGCGCGGCGCTTGCCAAGGCTGCGCTCTCCATGGGCGCGCGGGTCACGGTGGTGAGCGGCCCGGCTTCAGAGCCGCCGCCCTCCGGCGCGAATGTCATCCGCGTCAGGACCGCGGCGGAGATGGCGGCGGAGATGGGTGGGCGCTTCGCGGAGGCGGATATCTGCGTCATGGCCGCCGCGGTGAGCGACTACCGCCCCGTCGTTTCGTCAAATATAAAGATACACCGTTCCGAAAAAGAGAACATCACGCTGGAGCTGGCCCCGAACCCGGACATACTCGCCGCTCTCGGCGCCGTCAAAACGTCAAAGCAGTTTCTGATCGGCTTTTCACTCGAAAGCGGGGACGGCGTTGACCGCGCCGATGAGAAGATGCGTAAGAAGGGGTGCGACATGATGGTCTTCAACACCGCCGATACCGCTCTCGGCGGGAACGATATTGCCATGACGCTGCTGTTGACGGACGGGGGGCGCGAAGCCTTTCCGTCGATGGACAAGACGGCGGCGGCGGGGGTGATATTGGGTAAAGCGGCGGAGCGGATCGGCAAGGGTATCCAGAAATCGGTATAATACGGAGATATTGCTTCGCTGTCGATAAACAGAGTTATGCCTTTTGATTACTGCCGCCTATTGCCTCAGCGATTCTTTTGCCCATCTCTTCCACCCCGAGCCCGACCTCCTTTTTCAGCGTCGCGACGTCCCCGTGCTGTATGAATTTGTCCGGCAGGCCGAAGTTTATGATCTTGGTTTTTCCGTCGCCGATTTGCGCCGCCAAGCTTTGTACAGACGATCCGAAGCCACCGGCTAAGGTGTTGTTTTCAAAGGTCGCTACGAGCGGATACTTAACAAAAAGTTTCTTGTAGAAATCGGCGTTTAGCGGCTTGGCGAAGCGCGCGTCTATCAGCGCGGCGCTTATGCCCTGCGCCGATAGCATTTCGCGTATCTGCGCGGCGTCTTCGTACATGTCGCCGAGCGGGAGCAGCGCGGCTTGCGTCCCGCGTTTTATTAGTTTGGGCGACGCGATTTCCATCGGTTCGAACTCGCGGCTGCCTGAATCGGCGGGCACGTTTCCGCGCGGGTAGCGGATGAAGACCGGCCCGCCGCTGTGGTTCACGGCGGTGAAAAGCATGTCCCGCAGCGTTTTTTCGTCTATCGGCGCCATAATGACCGCGCCCGGAACGGTGTTAAGGTACGATACGTCGAAGTTGCCGTGGTGCGTGGGGCCGTCGTCGCCGACAAGCCCGGCCCTGTCTATGCAGAAGACCACGTTCAGGCCGTCCAGCGCGACGTCTTGCATGATCTGGTCGTAGGCCCTCTGCAAGAAGCTCGAGTAGATGGCGACGACCGGGCGCAGCCCCTTTTGCGCAAGCCCGGCGGCGAAGGTCACCGCGTGCCCCTCCGCTATCCCGACGTCGAAGAATCGGTCGGGGTAGGCGTCCCTGAAGTCGTTGAGTCCGGTGCCATCCGGCATGGCGGCGGTTATGGCGACTATCTTTTCGTTTGTCTTTCCGAGTTCAACCATCGCCGCGCCGAAAACGCCGCTGTAGGAGGGCGCCGCCGGCGTGGCGGACTTTATCACTGCGCCGGTCTCCGGGGTGAACTTGCTCACGCCGTGGAATTTCGTGGAATTGTCTTCGGCGTGTTGGTATCCCTTGCCCTTCTTGGTGACGACGTGCACGAGCACCGGCCCCTTGGAGTTTTCGCGGATGGATCTGAATACCTCTATCATGTCCGCCATGTTGTGCCCGTTTATCGGGCCGAAGTAGCGCAGGCCCATATCCTCGAATAGTTTGCCGGGGATAACTACGTGCTTCAGGCCGTCGTCCACCGTTTTTATGAGGGTTCTCAGGCCCTTTCCGATGGTGCTGCGGTCACCGAGGAACTCCCACACGTAGTCTTTGAGCTTGTTGTAGCGCTTGTCGGTGATCATGCGGTTGAAGTACCGCGACAGCGCGCCGACGTTTTTGGAGATAGACATCTCGTTGTCGTTGAGCACCACCGTCATGTCCGTGGAGGACGACCCGAGATTGTTGAGCCCCTCGAAGGCCAACCCGCCGCTCATCGACCCGTCGCCGATTACCGCGACCACCGAGTGCTTCTCGCCCAGCAGGTCGCGCCCGATGGCCAAGCCAAGCGCGGCGCTTATGGAGGTGGAGGCGTGGCCGACGGAGAAGCAGTCGTAGGGGCTTTCGGAGATCCGCGGGAAGCCGCTGAGCCCCCCGTACTGGCGTATGGTGGGGAAGCGCTCCCGCCGCCCCGTGATGATCTTGTGCGGGTAGGCCTGATGCCCCACGTCCCAGACGATCTTGTCGGTCGGCGTGTCGTAACAGTAGTGAAGCGCGAGGGTCAGCTCCACCGTGCCGAGGCTGGATGCCAAGTGCCCGCCGGTGCGGCTGATGTTCTCTATGAGGAAGTCCCGCAACTGCTGCGCGACGACGGGAAGCCTGTCGATGGGGAGGGTGCGCAGGTCGGCCGGGGAGTTTATTTTTTCCAATGCATTCACGGATCGTAGTTCCTTTTGGGCGTTGAGCCGTATTGTTTTGCTGTTTTCTATTGCTACCACAGCGCGCTTTTTTATTAATATACATTAGAGCCGAGATTAATGCCGCGAGATAAAATAAAAAAATCAAATGCTGGCGGCCCCAAAAAAAATTTTTTATTGCATTGCGTTTTGGATTGTTATAATATATATTATATATCATATACGGTATGTGTAGGCGTAATACTTGTGTCGTGGGATGTCGTACTGCGGGGAGCGGGGCGTATGGGAGTTAAAAAGATATTTACGAAGTGTGTCGCGGCAGGCCTTATCCTGAGTTTGGCCTTAGGGCCGGGTTCCGTCGTTTTTGCCCAAGACGAAGACATTTGGAACGATTTTGACGCCACGGCGCCGCCACCGCCGCCGCCTGCGACGCCCTCTTACGGCACACCGTCTTACGATGCGCCGTCATATGATGCGCCGTCATATGATACGCCATCCTATGATACCCCGTCTTATGACACGCCCTCTTACTCCGAGCCATACGACTACGCTCCCGACCAAGCCTCTGTCGGGGAGTTGGAGCCGATCGACGAGTCGGCTTTTGAACAGGGCAATGTGGACGCGTCGGCGGCCGGATTTATCAAGATCATCAGGAACAAACGCAAAGAGCTGAGCGATTTTCCGGACGCCATTATAGAGGGGTTGCAGGTCTCCATTGACCACGGCACCATCCAGGACGAGATTATCGTTACTTGCTACTTTATCTTCCGCGACAAGCCCTCCAACTTCTTCTACAACATAGACCGCAAGGAGAACAAGCTGAACTTTGAGTTTGTGGACGCCAAAACCGGAACGTCGCCCATAGCGGCGTTGGAGCAGGCGCCTATCAGGGAGATCGTCATAGAGGAAGATCAGACCGACGTCAATAAGAGCATAAAGGGGCTCAACCCGGAGTGGCACGACGTTATCCGTATCTCTTTCGAGTTGGATTACTTGCCGGTGATTTCGGTCACGAACGAGCAAAACATCATATCGTTCAACTATAAGTGGACTACAAATTCCGAAAAGATCCCGCAATACCTCTACAAAGACAAGTTTCCGTTGCTCTTTTGGGGCTCCGCCGGGGTGCTCGGCGGGCTCGGCCTCGGTATCCTGACTTACTTCCTGACAAAGAAAGAGCCGCCGCCCGAAGATCGCGTTCTTCCGATCAGCGATTTGCCAAGCCATACGAGATGACGCGATTAAGATAGGCCGTGCATTATTTATTTTGTTTTCCCCATGCCTATATACTATATTATCATGTTACGCCATTGCGGTTATGCCAATGCCGCGCCTTTTGCCGTCACGGGGAAGTTGGAATGGCGTAAGTCGTTGTAAACGCGCAAAAACCGATAACCGAACAAATAAGTAAAAACGAAACGGCGGACGCATTATGAAACAACAGACAAAGTGCTACACTATAAGCATGCCCGTAAGGACCTTCTGGCTCGTATTCCTGCCGCTCTGCTTTCTCCTGTTCGCGGTAGGCTCGCTCGTCGGCTTTTTTATTGTGGATCGCAAGGTTATGCCCAAAATCGTGGGCGTCCACCGTGATGTGATTCCTACGCCGGACGTGCGCGGAATGGAGTACGAGGCGGCGCGCAACAAGTTCTACGGCGTGGGGCTTTTGACCGAGGTTCGCGCCAGAGAGTTTGACGACAGCGTTCCGGATGGCAACGTGTTGAGCCAGTTCCCCGAACCGGGCGAGGCGGCGAAGAAGGGGCGCAAGATCGCCGTGACGGTGAGCCGCGGTCCGGAAGTGGCGAAGATTCCGACGCTGCGCGGGATAAACGAGCGCCAGGCGCGCCTTGACCTGCGCAAGAGCGGGTTTACCGTAGGCAATGTGCGCAAGGCTTTCAGCAACCTGCCGGTAGACGCGGTGATAGAGACTTTCCCGCCGGAGGGGACGGTCACGTCGCGGGCGATGGATCTTGACTTGGTGGTATCGCGAGGCCCCAAACCGACGCATGCCGTTATGCCCAACGTCATAGGCGACATTCTGTCGGAGGCAAAGAAAAAAGTGGTCGACGCCGGTCTGAAAGTAGGCGCCGTAACCTATCAAAACAACGCGACGTTGCTACCGGGAACTGTAATGTCGCAATCGGCGTCGCCGGGTGCGAACGTACCGTTGGAAAGTTCGGTGGATTTGGTAATTTCAGCCATTAAGTGAGCGGGTACTGACGTTTATGATCAAAGATATGAAAAAAGGTATCGCCTTCGCTCTCGCAATAGCGGCCGCGTTTGCCCTCTTCACCGCTGGTTGCGTGTCCGGTAGCAAGGGCCGTCAATCCGCCGTTTATACGGCGCGGAATGACGAGGATATACTGCGCGCATTGGGGTTGTCCGACTCCGCCGCGCCTGACTCCGCCGACCGATACCGGCTCGCGCAGGATCACTTTATAATCGCCCGCGACTACGAGCGGCGCGGTTTTCACGAGGCGGCGTTTGAGCTTTACGAGACCGCTTACGTTTTTTGGCCTCACTCCGGTTTTTTGCGCAAAATAGTGGCCGACGAGCACATGCAACGCAACAGATACGATAGGGCGCTCGCGCTCTTTTCTGAGGTAGGGCTCTCCGATTTGACGCCTGAAGAATTGCGGACGCTCAACGTGATCTACCAACGCCTCGGCAATATGGAGAAGGCGGCGGAGGCTATAGAGGCGCTTGGCGGCGAGCGTACCGAGGAAGAGATGTACTCGCTTGCCCTCCTCTACGAGGCGATAGGGAGGAAGGACAAGGCCTTAAAGAGTTTCCGAGATTTCTTCGCCGGTAGTCCGCGCTCGGCGGAGATCGGCATAAAGATGGTGCAGTTCAGCGTGGGGGAGAGGCGTTTAGCGGACGCGGAGAGCTTGGCGGTTATTTTGCGCGGCGTGTACCCGAACGACGCCGAGGCGGCGGCGCTCTTGGGGACTGTCAAATACTTGGGGCGCGACACCGCCTCGGCCATAACGCTCTTCAATGAGGCGCTGAGGCTCGATTCGCTAAACGAGGACGCGTTGCGCACGCTGGCGCATATCAACCTCGTGAAGGAGCGGTATCCTGAGGCGATAGCCCTCTATAAGCGGCTCACCGCTTTGACCGCGGTCGCTCCCATCTATAAGCGCGGCTTGGCTATTTTGCTCTATCACGCGAAAGAGTACGCGGCGGCGGAGAAGATTTTCAACGAGCTGCTTCTTGAGGATGTGGACGACGGCAAGGGAGCCGTAGTAGGGAAACCGGAGTTGCATCTCTACCGAGGGCTTGTCTACTCGCATACCAAAAGGCTTGACAAGGCGGCCTCCGAGTTCAAGGCGGCGCTCGCCTTAGACCCGCGGTACGAGGAGGCGTGGAAAGAGCTGTGCTATATGTACATCTTAGCGAAGGACAAGGAGAAGGCGAGCCGCGCCGTGGAGGAGTACACCGCCGCGTACCCGAATTCCGCGCAGGGATGGAGATTCCGCGGGTATGTGCTGAATATGCGCGAGAAGTACGATGAAGCGATAGCCGCGCTGAAAAAGGCGACGGAGATCGACCCGTCCGACTACTACTCGTGGTTCGAGATCGGCACTATCCTCGAGAAGCGGAAGCGCATAGACGAGGCGGCAACGGCGTTCAAGCAAGTGTTGCGCATACACCCCGGCGACGCGCAAGCGGCGAACTATCTCGGCTATATATGGGCTGAGGCCGGAATGATGCTGGACAGCGCCAAGATCCTCATAGAGGTGGCGCTCAAAAAGGAACCGAACAACGGGGCGTACTTAGACTCATACGCGTGGGTCTTCTATCAGATGGGCGATTACGAGAAGGCGCTGCACTACATGAACAAGGCGCTGGAGCAAGAGAGCGTGCACGACGATCCGGTGCCGTACGAGCACATAGGCGACATATATTTCAAACTCTCCGATTACAAAGCCGCGGAGGGCGCCTACAAGCGCAGCCTCGAGTTGAAGACGGGGGATGCCAAGAGGATAAAGGGGCGGCTGGATGAGATAAAGAACCTAATGCGCGGCCAAAAGGGGCAATAGTTGAAAAAGACCTTGCTGTTAATAATAGTGGCGGCCGCCGTTATGGCGGCGGGTTGCGCCGGTACCGCCAAGAAGGGGGGCGCCGGAGAGCCGGCCCCCGTTATCGACGAGGCGGCGATAGATTCTATACTGCGCAAACCTGAGTTGATCGAGTTTAAAGGGTACGGCGACGTCAATATGTCCGGCGGCGGCGCTAAAGGCTCCGGAAAGATGGAGGCGCACCGCAGAAGCAACGGATATGTCAAAGCGCAGATATACTCGCCTTTCGGCACCGTGGTGGCCTCAATAGCGGCGGAGGATTTTAAGGGGAGCGTAAAGGTAGATAAAGAGGTGATAGAGTTTACCTACGACGAAAAGATGACGGGCGTGTCTTTTCCTTGCGCCGAGAATTTAACGTACGGGCAGTTCATAAATGCCGTTACAGGAGCAATGCCGGATGTGTTCAGGGAGTTGCCGGCTAATCCCGACTCCCTCAAGCAGCGCAAAAAATCGCCTGGCAAGGCGACGGCTGTGTGGAATTTCGATACGCTCTCGGTACGCGCGCAGCTCAAAGGCAAAACGGGGAAGCCGTTGCAGTTGGAGTCGGTGACATTTCGGTACAACATCGGCGGGAGCAAATTTTCGATAATGTTCGCAAACTTCAAAAATGGGGCCGCGCGAGAAATTACATTCAAGCAGGGCAGCAAAAATTATATTAATATAAAGTATGAATCAATTATCGGGCGATAGGCAATGTACAATATGCTGAAACTGATTTCGCGAATTATAGGGGCGGACCGGCGGTGGGCTATGCCGACTGTGGCGTCCGCGCTGTCCGTTTCGCTTATGGCAATCGCTCTCTTCGCGCCGCCGGTGTCGTCGCAAAACGCCGCCGCCGGCACCGTCGCATTCCCGTTTCTCGTTATGGGGTACGACGCCCGCTCCATGGCTATGGGCGGCGCGGCTTGCGCCGTTCAGAACGGGCTTTACGGCGTTCTCTCCAACCCCGCCGCGGTCGGTTACGTAAGCGGTACGCAGATAATGGGCGGATATAGGCAGGTTATGATGGACGTGTGGGGCTATCCGATAGGGATCGCCGCGCCGACTAAGTACGGCATCATCGCGCCCTATTTGGTGTCGCTGACGTCCGGCGATTTCAACGTGATAAACGAGGACGGCGTGCTTACCGGCGACCGCGCGAGGAGCAGCTATACGGCGCTCGGCGTAGGGTGGGCGAGAACAATCGGCGCCAATATCGCCGTTGGCGGGGCGCTCAAAGGCGCCTACCACTACATAGGCGCAGCCGATGAGAGCTACTCGGCGGACGGGTTCGCGGTTGACATAGGCGCGCAGTACCGGCAAAGAAACGACCGCGTATCTTACGGCGCGGTCCTGCGGAACCTCGGCTTTATGCGTTCCGGCTATTGGGGAGAGTGGAACGAGTACGAGATGCCCTACGGCGTTGAGGCCGGGGTCGCTTTCGTTCCCAAGCATATCACCAACCTCCGCATAGCGCTCGATGTGAACAAATTCAACGGCGACTACGCGAACTTCGAGCCGGCCTTCGAGTATACGGTGGTCGCCAAGACGTTTTGGGTGAGGGGCGGGTACGCGTTCAGCATGATGGACGTCGAGAAGATGCTTGACGTCTTCCGCGGCGAACGCGACGACGCCTACCAAAAGAGCTCGGTGAACACTCTGTCGCTCGGGGTAGGGGTCGCGACGCTATTGGACAATGTCGATCTCAAGCTGGACGCGGCAATGCAATTTTATACGGATATTTCAAGCCCGGCGGTCATTGTGTCGCTGCTTGTCGGGTTTTAAATACGGATTTCTCTCGTTGTAACGGAATTACTCTCGTCGTACCGGAATTTACTCTCGTTGTATTGATGTATCTCTCGTCGTGCCGTTGCGAATATCAACAATAAAAAAATAATACGGAGGCAATAGATGGCATTAATCATGCCCAAGGCAAACTCGGCAAAATTTCTCATCTCCATTGCCGACTACCCGTTGTCCGCGTTTACCGTGACGAAGTTCAGCGGCAGAGACGCGGTCAGCGCGACCTACTCGTTTGACATAGAGTTTCAACCGTCCGAATCAGCGCTGGCATCGGGCGCTCAGGCGCCGGAGCTTACAACGGAACGCGTCCTCGGCAAACCATGCCGTCTTGAACTGATCCGCGACAAGAACGGCGAGATCACCGGATACGACGGCGTCGTCTCGGAATTTAAGAGAATGCTCAAATCGAAGCCGGTCTACGCGATACGTTTGGTACCGTGGATGGAACTCCTGTCGCTGAATGTCAATAATAGGGTCTTCCAAAAGCTGACGGTAATTGATATAGTCAAAAAGGTTGTCAAAGACGCCGGACTTGGGGCGCGCTGCGCTTTTAAATACAAGTGCGGCGGCGCGTATCCGAAAATAGACTTTTGCGTGCAGTACCATGAAAGCGACCTCAATTTTATCTCGCGGCTCATGGAACAAAATGGGATATGGTACTACTTTACGGACGACGGGAGCGCGATCTTTACCGATACCTTCGCCTATTTTCCCAAGATGGCCGACGCTGTCCCGTTTATTGAAAACATCGGCTTTGCGGAGACCGAGAAACGATTGCGCGACGGCAATGAATCCGAAACGCCGCGGCAGGAATATCTGTATGGCGATGAATTCGGCGAGTCTGTCTACGCGCTGACCTCCATATCCGCCGTTATTCCCAAAAACGTGAGGTTGCGCAACCAAAACTACCGCACCCCTGAAACGCCGCCGGAGGGCGCCTCCGAGAGCGTCTGCAAGTCTGACGGCGCGTGGGGGAGCGTGTACGAGTACGGCGGCGCGTTCAAGAACGACGAGGAGGGCAAGCGTTTGGCGTCGCTCTACATAACGCGTTTGCAGACAGAGAATTTGCGGACCGTAGGCAGCGGCAGGTGCGCGGCGTTTAGAGCCGGAGAGATAATTTTCATCAACGGCGTCGGCGAGTTTTTGTTGCTCTCCGTGGAACATGAGGGCGGGCAGGGCGGCGATGGAAGAATGGGCGGGGCGGGGAGCGGCGACCGAGAATATACCTACAACAACCACTTCTGCTGTATCGATTCAACCAAGAAAACCTACGCCCCGCCGCTTCGTGCGAAGCTGCCGGTAGCCTCCGGAATCATCACCGCGCCCATAGACGCGCTTGGGGAAGATCTGCCGAACATTGATGAGATGGGGAGGTACCGCGTCAAACTTCCCTTCGACCTCTCCGAAACGCCGGAGTACGGCGCGACCAAGGACATACGCCTGTCGCAGATATCGGGCGGCGACGGCTACGGCGTACACTTCCCGTCAAAGAAAAACTCGGAGATGATACTCGGCTACGTAGACGGAAACCCCGACAAACCAGTGGGTCTCGGCCTGCTGCCCGACGCCGGCGCGAGATCGGTCTCGAACAGCGAGAACAGAACGGAAAACGTCATACGGACTTGGGGCGGCAACGAGCTTGTCATGGACGACGAAAAAGAGAAATCAAAGATCGCCATGAGCACCACGGAGGGCCATAAATTGGTTATGGACGACCTGAAAGGGTTGGCGCAAATCGCTATGCGCACAGCCGCCGGACATGGGCTCATTATGAACGACGAAGATCAAAAAGAGATGGTCACGCTGCATACGGTGGGCGGCAACGAACTGATCATGGACGACGATAAAGACGGAGAGACAGTTACGCTCTCAACACCGAAAGTTAAGGGCAAACTCGGCGTGCTCAGCAGAGTAAAACCGCTTTTAACCGCGGCAAGCACCGCTATGAACATCGCGAAATCAATATCGCTGAGCAAGATCGGGCTTCCGGAGAGCGGCACCGTCGTTAATGAGAATATCGAAAAAAGCGAGCTTTCGTTGGATAATAAAGAGTTTTCAGCCGTGCTTAAATCATGCGGTCAGGAAATTTCCCTCAAAGAGGACGTCAATAATTCGGAGTGCGGAATAAACCTCACCACGTCTACCATGTTGCAAATGGAGATGAACGATATTGAACGCGTGATTACCATAAAGACGCCGAGAGGCAACTCAATAGAACTAAGCGACCTGAAAAACAACATCGTGGTCGGCAACGCTCCGAAAGTAAGAACTGTCCTGCGCAAACTGAAAGAAAAGGCCACTGACGTGTTGGATTCCGTCAAAAAAGGAGAATGGAAAATCCTAAAAAAAGAGAGTCGCGGAAAGTTGCTGAAAGACGCTAAGGACTTGCTGAACAAGGCCAAAACTAACCTCTTGGAAACGATAAACAGTATTATTCTGGAGACAGACGGCGGCAAAATCATCCTGACGACAAGCGGAAACGACGGAACGATAGAGATGGACAACGACAAAGACACCATCACGCTGCATAACGCCGAAGGAAAGAATAAGATCATCTTGGACGGAAAAAAGAAAAGCATAACCTTAGACTCCCCCGGAGACATAAACATCCGCGCCGGCGGGAACATAACAATCAGCGGCAAAGGGAAAACGGTCGTCGGATCCAAAAAAAATATTTTTATCAATACGAATGATGAGACGTTTGTGGGCGGGAAGAAGGAAGTTAAGGTCAAAGGGGGTAAGATTAAGCTGAATTAATAAAGCCAAAAAGTTCTGCCCGAGGCCGGAATCGAACCGGCACGGCTCGTAAAAGCCAGGGGATTTTAAGTCCCCAGTGTCTACCTGTTCCACCACCCGGGCGAAAACTTAGCGGTGCTTCTAAAATAATATGGGTCGCCGGCCAAAGTCAAAAAATAAAAAAAATCAAAAAAAATCAAATCCGCCTTGACAGCGGTAGTATCCATATATTATCTTATACATATATATAGTTAACAGATATGTTTTATATTAGATTAGGTATTGGCTGTCATTATAACACTATAACATTAATAAAGGAGTGTGCGGTATGGGAGTCTTCTCAAACAATGCCGAGTCGATCGGCAACACCCCGCTCGTGCGGTTGAACAGGGTGGTAGGCGGCGCCAAAGCGACGGTGCTGGCGAAGATAGAGGCGCGGAATCCGACCTTTTCCGTCAAATGCCGTATAGGCGCGGCGTTGGTCGAGGACGCGGAGAAGCGCGGCGTTCTGAAGCCGGGGGTGTCGATTTTGGAGCCTACCTCGGGGAACACGGGTATCGCCCTCGCCTACGTGGCGGCGGCCAAGGGTTACCCCATAACCCTGACCATGCCGGAGACGATGAGCATAGAGCGCAGGCGCGTTTTGGCCATTTTCGGGGCGCATCTGGAGCTGACCCCGGGGGCGCAGGGCATGAAGGGCGCCATAGCGAAGGCGGAGGAGCTCAAGGCGGCGAATCCGGACAAGTACTTCATCCCTCAGCAGTTCGAGAACCCGGCAAACCCGGCCATCCACGAGAAGACGACCGGCCCGGAGACGTGGGATGGCACGAACGGCGCGGTGGACGTGTTCGTCGCTGGCGTCGGCACGGGTGGGACCATCACGGGCGTTTCGCGGTACATCAAGATTACCAAGGGGAAGAAGATAATCTCCGTGGCGGTCGAGCCGGAGGAGTCGCCGGTGATAACCCAGACGCTGAACAAGCAGGACGTCAAGCCCGGCCCGCACAAGATACAGGGTATCGGCGCTGGGTTCGTTCCCAAGAACCTCGACTTGAGTTTGATTGACAGGGTCGAGACGGTCGCCTCCTCGGAGGCGGTGGAGTTCGCCCGCCGCTTGGCTAAGGAGGAGGGCATCTTCTGCGGTATAAGCTCCGGCGCGGCGGCGAAAGCGGCGGTCAGGCTGGCGGCTTTGCCGGAATTCGAGGGCAAGACCATTGTGGTAGTTTTACCCGATACCGGCGAGCGCTACCTGAGCTCGGTGTTATTTGAAGGAATTTGATTATTCGGCGTTGTATTGTATTATTTTTGTATTGAATTGCATTGACGCAGGCAGGGGCTGAAAAATTTCAACCCCTGCCGTATAATGTGATTTCGATTTTAATGACAAAAAGGACGGTCAAACAAATATGGATATCCGCACCATCTGCGTACACGGTTGCGACAAGCGTTACGACAACACCGGCGCGGTCGCCGTCCCGATATTCGCGTCGGCGACGTTCTCGCATCCGGGGGTAGGGAAGAGCACCGGCTTCGACTACTCGCGAACCCTAAATCCTACACGGGAGCATCTGGAGTACACGATGGCCGCGCTGGAGGGCGGGGTGTACTCTATAGCCTTCTCCTCCGGCATGGCGGCGGTCACGGCGCTCATGGAGCTCTTCTCGCCGGGCGACCACGTCGTTGCGCCGGACGACCTCTACGGAGGCACCTACCGACTCTTCGAACACATTTCTCATAAGAACGGTGTTAACTTCACGTACGTCAACACGTTAGAAGGTATAGAAAAAGCAATCCGCCCCGAGACGAAAGCCATATTCATAGAGACGCCGACAAACCCCATGATGCAGGTTATAGACATCGAGGCCGTGTCTCGGATAGCCCGCGCCCGCAAATTGCTTCTTGTCGTTGACAATACCTTCCTCACGCCGTACTACCAGCGTCCGCTGAAATTGGGCGCCGACATTGTACTGCACAGCGGGACAAAGTACCTTGGCGGGCACAACGACACGCTGGCCGGAATACTCGTAACGAGCAACCCGAATCTCTACGAACGCCTGATTTTCATAGCCAAGACAATCGGAGCCTGCCTGTCGCCCTTCGACAGCTTCTTAATCATTAGAGGGATAAAAACGCTCGCCGTCCGCATGGACCGTATGCAGGAGAGCGCTTTGACCATAGCGAAGTGGCTGACAGAGCACAGCGCCGTTGACAAAGTCTACTACATAGGCCTGCCCGATCACCCCGGCTACGAAATTTCGCGCCGCCAATCCAGCGGATTCGGCGGAATGATCTCTTTTTCGCTAAAAGACCCTGAAATCGCGGTCAAAACGTTAGAACGTGTAAAGATCATAAAATACGCGGAAAGCCTAGGCGGCACGGAGAGCCTGATAACATACCCGATGCTCCAAACCCACGCCGACATGCCGGAAGAAGAGAGAAACGCAAGAGGTATTAACGCGGGCTTATTACGGTTATCAGTAGGTGTAGAAGCCGTGGATGATTTAATTGCGGATTTAAAAAAGGCTATGGGTTAATGTTTGTACGGATGTTTTTCCGGCATAGCTACCAAGCGTCTAAAATGGCGGAATCACCTTACTACGTGGCAAGGATCTTCCACTTGGTGGGTTAATTTCCCCAAAAGATTTTAAATATTTTGACTTTAATTATTTTAATAAGGAGTCAGCTCTTGTCCGACGTCAACTTCAACTTCGACAAACCGGTAGACCGCCAAACAGCCTATAGCTACAGCATAAAGCACGATCCCGTCTCCCGTAAAAAGCCTACAGACGTACTGCCTATGTGGGTCGCCGACATGGACTTCCCGGCCCCCCCGTGCGTATTAGACGTCCTGACCGATCGCGTAAAGCACGGCGTTTTCGGTTACTCCGAGCCCGACGCCCGCTACTTTTCCGCCGTGCAAGGATGGTTTGAAAAGCGCTTCGATTGGCATATCAATAGCGAGTGGCTCTCCATCACCCCCGGAGTGGTGAACGCTATATACATAGCGATCCGCGCCCTGACCAAGCCGGATGGCGGAATACTGATACAGCAGCCTGTCTACCACCCGTTCGAGTCCGCCGTCAAAGATACGAAGCGCAAACTGCTTGTCAACCGGCTCGTCTACGGCGGCGACGGGCGGTACGGTATAGACTTCGCGGATTTTGAGGAGAAGGCCGGGCAAGCCGAGATGTTTATCCTATGCAACCCGCACAACCCCGTGGGGCGTGTCTGGACGCGCGAAGAGCTGCTGCGAATGGGCGAGATTTGCCTGCGTCACGGCGTTACCGTTATCTCCGACGAAATCCATCAAGATTTCATCTACAAGGGGTATAAGCACTTAGTCTTTTCCGGCCTTGACAAGCGTTTCGCGGCCATAACGGTAACTTGCACCGCGCCGTCTAAGACGTTCAACCTTGCCGGATTGCAGTTGGCTAATATCGTTATATCGAATAAATCTATGCGCAACGCCTTCGAGAGGGAGTACGCGAGCATAGGGCTGAGCCAACCGCCGCTGATGGGTTTGGCGGCGTGTCAGGCCGCGTACGAGGGCGGGGCGGAGTGGCTCGAACAGTTGATAGACTACCTCGCCGGCAACATGTCGCTGATAGATGATTTTTTGCGGACGCATGTCCCGAAGGTCAAGTTAATCAAGCCGGAGGGCACGTATTTAGCGTGGCTCGACTGCGCCGGGCTTGGGCTGTCGGTTTGCGGGCTCAACGACTTTATCACCAACAAGGCGAAGCTGTGGCTCAACAACGGGCCGATGTTCGGTGTCGGCGGCGAGGGGTTCCAAAGGATGAACGCGGCGTGCCAGAGGACGGTGGTCAATACAGCTTTAGAGCGGTTGAAGGCGGCTGTAAAAAATCTTTAAATCTTTTAAAAGATTTTAAAGTCAAATTCTTTTTTAGACGAAGCCTTCGGCTTCATAGGATATGCGGGGCTAAACCCCGCATATAAAGTCAACGTCAAAAGAAAAAAGCCTTTGACTTTGATTTTGATTTTATATGCGGGGCTTGTC
>JAITFI010000078.1 GCA_031281485.1 Chitinispirillales bacterium
ATTCGACGGGGCGTTGCGGGGCGGAGCCCCGCAGGGTGGGTAGCGGAAAACAAAAATGGGCGAAGCCCATTTTTGGTTGGAGCGAGGGAGGGCGCAGCCCTCCCCTTAAATGAATTTGACTTTGACTTTTATTATTTGAATTTGACTTTAATTATTTGATTTTGACCTTAAAAAGCGAGGATTACCACCAATGCTAATGATCTTCTTACTTCTCTCAGCCGCCGTAATCGCCTTCTTCCTGATGATCTGCCTGACGCTCTTCCGAATCGAAAAGTCCGTCAAAATCTCGCTTACTATCGCCGAGAGGGCGATACTTAAGAGTTACGGCAAGAAGTGAAATCGCGTCGGCTTTGATTATTTTTACCTTAATCCTTGCTTTCCGCCCGCGCATATAATATATTATAGTCGGAAGCGGCCCTATCTCAACCGCGACCTTATCAGAACCTAAACCCTAACCCTATCGCGTAAGCCTTATAGAGATTGAGCGAACCCGCATGGAAGAACTGAGGACATTTCTTTGGGTTGTCAATTTTCTTTTTTTCTCTCTTATCCTTATCTTCCTTTGGAGTAAGGTCGTCATCGTGAATAAGAGGCTTAAGGCTGTTCATAAGTTGCTCGCTATAGGCGAGGAGATCAACCGGGAGCATAAGAGGCTTGGGGATAAAAAGAAGAAGAAGGGGTAGAATGTCGTCGATTATGTGGTGATGTGTGCGTTTTCAGTCTTTAAAAAGGAGGGCCGGCCCGTTTTCGGCGCTTGGGCAGCGCAATAAAGCATTTATCTGGGTTACCGCACAACATCACAACGGAGCATCGACGGAAAACCCCGCACAGAAACAGAAAATTCAAACGCTGCGGGCGGCGTATGCGGCGCATTGGGGGCATCCCGAATGCCGCGACGGGCGCCGACGCAGTCAATCAAAGGCCTTATAGGCGAATACTTTCATATTTTGAGGGAGATGTTGTAAAATGGTAGATACTACTTTTGCCGACTCGGTAATGGGACTAATAACGGATATGCGTGGACATTTGACGTGGATTTTTATTTTAATCGCCTCCGTCGTAATAATGCTAATGGTCAATACAATCGTCACCGTGAGGGCCAGAAAGGGCGGGCGCGGCTACCGTCCCGGGCAAGACAGGCGTCCGGGGGGCGCTCAGACAGGGGCCGACGGCAGGTCCGACAGGGGTGGGCAGGGCGGAGCGCCGCGCCGCAATGACGGCGGCGGCCAACGGAAACCCGGCGACAACAATAGAGGCGGCGGTCAGCGGCAAGGAGGTCAACAAGGCGGGCGTCCGCAGCAGGAGCGCGGGGGCAGGCCGAACCAAGCGTCTATCGACCCGATGGAGATGTCGCTTCGCGACATCAATCAGAGGCTGAAAAACGCCGAACGCGAGCAGGACAGCGCCCGCAAGAACATGAGGGACGGCGACGGCGGGGGCGGAGGCCGCCAGCAGCAGCGGGGCGGCGGCCGAGACGGGCGAGATGGGCGAGACGGGCGTGACGGGCGTGACGGCAGGGGCGGCAATAGGGACGACAAGGGGCAGCGCCGCGATTCGGGCCGTGACAACCGAGGCGGCGGCAGGCCGGAGCGTCAAGAGAGGCCGCGGCAAGAACACGACCGGTTTAAACAAAACGAATACGGGGCGGACGCGCCTGAGAGGCCGCAAGCGCCGGAAATAATCCCCAACGACATGGGCGTTCCGGAAGATCAGTTGCAACACGGCCGCAGGTTCACGGCAAAACGCCGGACGCTGCCCGACGGGTTAGGAACCTCGGAGGAGCAGCAGCACCAGCCCAATCCGGAGAACGCGTCGGCGCCGGCAGGCGGCCCGGATTCGTTTGCCGGACAAGAGCAGGGAAACAACGAAAACATCCAATTCGGAAGATAACGGATGTCTGATTTCGGTATTTCGGCGGGAGGGCGCGCCCCGACGGGGCGCTCCGGCCCCATCTGCGGCAACCCTGTATTTTGACGATTTATTTCCTCAATTATTCTTGCAATTCTCCGCAAAATGCAATATAATTATTGTATGGCGGGCAGGTTCGGCAATTTTATACCCCTCGGATGGAGATCCATGATGGAAAAGAACGAATATTCCAGAATAAACGACGACCAAGGCTGCGACGGCAGCTTCGCCGACGTCTATTCAGACATCGGCGCGGAGATCTCTTCGGCCATCGCCTCCGCCTACTCCCCCGAATTGTTTACGGGCGACCCATTCGCCGAGATACGGCGCCTCCACGCCAAAAACCTTCAATTGCAGGAGTACCTCGACAGGATTTTCGGCATTTCGTCAGCCATAATCTATATATTGGACGCAAACGGCCGCTTTATATTCGTGAACCGCGCCGTGGAGGAGATACTCAACTTTTCCACGGAGGAGATGATCGGCAAGCACTTCTCTTTCATCCTGCCGCCCGAAGAGTACGAGCGCGTCAGCCGCGAGGTGGTGCTGCCGCGGATAGCGGGTCTCGTAACCGGCGACGAGATGGCGCCCAAGCTCTTTGACGAGCGGCGCAGAGGGACGCGTCGGACGCGGAACATGGAGGTCAGGCTGATGACGCGGCGTCCGGGCGACTTCCGCATAATGACCGGCGACGTGACCGGCATCGTGGACGTGGAGGGCGCCTACTGCATCCGCGACGGCTCGGATGTCCCGCAGACAAGCGACAAGCGGGAGGTTTTTCTGGGCAGCCAAGGCGTGATATTCGACATAACCAAGTACAAACGCGCGGAACTTGAGCGCTTGGAGTTGCAAAAGCGCCTCTTCCAAATACAGAAGATGGACGCCGTGGGCAAGCTCTCGGGCCGCGTGGCGCACGACCTCAACAACAAGCTGGGCAGCATAATCGGCACGGTGGAGGTCATAAAGCAGTGCGTGGACTCCGCCTCGACCGACGCCCGCTTGTCGGCCTATTTGGACACCATCCTCACGGCCTCAAAGAACGCCGCGGAGCTCTCGCGCAAGCTCTCAGACTTCAGCCGCAGGGGGGAAAGCCCCTTCGAGAGGCTCGACTTCCACAAGCTGATCGGCGGCGTTATGAGCTTCGTGGAATCCATCGCGAGCACCAACGTCAGCGTGCACAAGATACTCCTCGCCAAACGGGCGAATATCATAGGCTCCGAAACAATGCTCCAAAACGCCATGCTGAACCTCGTGGTAAACTCGCTCGAGGCGATGAGGCGCGGCGGCGGCGTTCTAACCATAGAGACAAGCGACGTAACCGTAGACGCGCCGCAGACTTTAGCCTTCAACTCGTCGCTGAGACCCGGATCGTACCTGCTGGTCTCCGTGGAGGACACCGGCGAGGGTATGAGCGACGAGGTCAAAAAGAGGCTGTTCGAGCCGTTCTTCACGACAAACAACGAGAGAGGCGTCGGTTTGGGATTGGTCAGCTTCAGGGAGTGCATACGAAACCACGGAGGAGTGATCGACCTGCGCAGCGAGATCGGGAACGGGTCGAGGTTCGATGTATACTTTCCGCATAGGACAGAGTAAACGGCCGTTTCCGGCATCAACCCCTATATTTAGTGTGCAAGGCAAGTAAATTCTCTGTAATCCCCGTGCAAATGTCGGTTTTGCAAAAATAATTCGCCCCATAACTCCGTATGTATTATAGAGATACGCCGACGTACAAAGGATTGTGTCATTTTTATGTTGACATACAAGCTTTTGTGCGGTATCTTTATATATGGGGGAGATCTAAAATGTCGTTTTCATTGTACACTTTTCAAGGAGCGGCAAATGCGATTTCTAAAGGTTTCTTGCGCCGATTGCGAACATTGCACGGTTTGTTCCCGGCAGACCCGTATGTATGTAAACTATTGCGGCGGGAATCAAGGCCGCATAATCGACAGGATTCGCAGCGCACGCAGCGAGTGCGCGAGGCGTAGAGGGCCGACCTTGAATGTCAGGGAGGATTTAGCCGAGGTTGTCGTCGGGGTCGCTTAATATGGGCAGGTTTGGAAACCGCCCATACTTTTTATGTTCAAGATTTTGCCTTTTATCGTTACATAATATATATTGATTATATGGTACAGTTCCGATTTTTCAACATTGCTCGCCTTCTGCTTTGCGTAACTTGCGCCTTTTGGGCTGTTATGGGGTGCGCGTCGTCAGTCAAGAAGGTTTCTTTCGCCGCCGATCCGGCCGTGGTTAAGCCCATGGCCGAGGAGGCGCCCGTCGCCGTCGCCGACCCGGCGGACGAGGTTGATCCCACCGAACCTGAGATTACGGTAAACGACTCGGTTGGTATCGACCTCACCACCGACATTGACGAGCTTCTGCGGCAGGCGCGCAAGGCTTGCGACGACAGCTTGTATACCGTCGCCGATTCCATACTGCGGAAGGCCGCGGCGTTCCTCATGCTGAACAGCGAGCTGCCCGACAGCGGCGCCGAATGGTTCCCTTTGCAGGATTATATAGCGGACATTATCTCCATGTACGCGGAGCACTTCCCGGCCGGCTTTGAAGCGCCGGAGGAGATCTCCTCCATGATCTTCAGCCGCCACCTTTTGGAGTCGCTTTTGGACTCGCTCAAGGTGTCGTCGCAAGACAGCGTCTTCCTCGCCCGCCTATCCGGCAAGCGCGGCGTTACCTACGATGTTCCGCTTGTGTGGAACGACCGCGTCAAGCGCGCGCTGCTCTTCTACCTCAGAACGCGCAAAGGCATCTTTGACCGCTGGCTCTACCGGGCCGGCCATTACCTCCCCGTGATGAAGCAGATGTTCGCCGACTCCGGGTTGCCGCGCGACCTCGCCCACCTGCCGATCATAGAGAGCGGCTTCAACCCGCACGCCTACTCGCGGGCGCACGCCGCCGGGATATGGCAGTTCATCCCCTCCACGGGCAAAATGTACGGGTTGCGGCAGAATTACTGGATCGACGAGCGGCGCGACCCCATAAAATCGACCGGGGCGGCGATACGCTATTTGAGCAAGCTGTACGGCGACTTCAACAACTGGCACATAGCGCTGGCCTCCTACAACTGCGGCGAGAACGGCATGGCGCGGGCGATAAACAAGGCCGGCGGCGTGAACGACTACTGGGCGCTGTCGCTGCCGCGGGAGACCATGAACTACGTCCCGCTCTTTTTAGCCGCTATGGTCATAGCCAAAAACCCTGACGTATTCGATTTCGAGTTCCCCAACGGCGGCGTCTTCAACCCCGACACGGTCTTCATAAACGATTGCATAGAGATGAAGACAATCGCGGACGGGATAGGCGTGACGCTTGATACCCTGACCATAATGAACCCGCACATCCTCCATTGGTGCACACCGCCGGATATGCGGGATGTTCGCATCTACCTGCCCAAGGGGTACGCGGACAAGTTCAGGGAGTTCTACGACACCCTTCCCGATCAGAAGAAGACGAAGTTCTACCGTTATACCGTGAGGAGCGGCGACAACCTATCGCTGATAGCGCGTAACTTCAGGGTATCCGTGGAGGCGCTGCGCGAGATAAACAAGATGAAGGCGAACTCCACGGCGGTCGGCAAGTACATAATAGTCCCGATAGCCGTAAACGACTCGGTGCCCTCCCACCTCGCCCAGCACCTGAACACGGTGGAGCGGGAGCGTCCCGGGCGCCGCGGGGCCGCGGCCAGAGGACGCGGCGGAATACGGCGGCAAGGCGGCGGCGTGACCTCGCGTACCGGCAAGAAGATCACATACAAGGTACGCACCGGCGAAACCCTGTACTCTATATCAAACACCTTCGGCGTGCCGGTAAAAGACCTGTTGGCGTGGAACTACCTAGCTAACCCGCGCAGCCTTAAAGCAGAGCAAACCTTAGTGATATACCAACAAGGCGGCGCCCCCGCCCCCTCCCAATCGGACTCCGACGACGAGCCCGCCGCAACCCACACGCCGGCCGCCGCTCAACCCGCGACGCCGCACACCCAGCACGTAAGGGGCAACGCGACGCTGCACTCCGGCAAGCGCTTAGTAAAGCAGGGCGAAACGCTGTACGGAATAGCTCTTGAACTTGGGGTGACGGTAAGCGAACTAGCAAGAATCAACGGCCTGAACGCGCGCCGCCCGCAAATATTCCCCGGCGACGTGCTGGTCTATACCCCGAAATCCGGAAGCGAATCAAGCGCAAACAAAACAACCGCCGTAGTAACAACGCCCACACCGCCGACATCGCAACCGTCAGCCTCAACAACACCATCATCATCCGGATCCGGCCAAGTTGTAATATACACGGTAAAAACAGGCGATAACCTATGGCGTATAGCCCTGAACTTCGGAGTGACCGTAGACTCAATAAGGGAGAGCAACAAATTAACCCCAAGCTCCGTGATTATGCCCGGAGATATATTAAGGATCGTGAGGTAAGATAGTGAAATATTCAACACATAAGCGAATAACTATAGCGATATTCTCCGCCGTCGTCAGCTTAGCCATCCTAATCCTAACCGTCTCCCTGAGATCCGGCTCCGGCATCCACGATCCCGCCGGCGGTCTGAGTTTCGGCAAGCGTTTGGCCATTGTGCGCCTCGAGGGCGAGATATTCGACGCCGCTTGGCACGCCGAACAATTGCGCGCTTACCGTCTCAGCAACAACGTGGCCGGCGTGCTTTTGCGGGTAGACTCCCCCGGCGGGGCTGTCGCGCCCTCTCAGGAGCTCTACAACGAGGTGGCGGCGTACTTGGCCGACAGCAAGCCGCTCGTAGTCAGCATGGGCAACGTGGCGGCGTCGGGCGGTTACTATGTAAGCTCTCCGGCGCACAAGATATTCGCCTCCCCCGGCACGCTTACAGGCAGCATCGGCGTGATCTTTTCCATGCCCTTGTACCAAGAGCTGGCCAAAAAGGTGGGCGTTGATTTCCGCACGATGAAGGCGGGCGAGATGAAGGACGCGGGCAGCCCGTTCCGCCAGATGACCGAAAAGGAGACGAAGTACTTTCAGGCGCTGTTAGACGACGTCCACGAGCAGTTCATAGCGGACGTGGCGGCGGGGCGCGATATAGACACCGGGAAGGTGCGGGCGCTGGCCGACGGGCGCGTGCTTACCGGGAGGCAGGCGGTGGCGAGCGGTTTGGTCGACACGCTCGGCGGCTTTGCGGAGGCGTTGCGCTATTTAGGTGAAATATGCGACGTGCCGGAGTCCTCGAAGCCTATAGAGAAGCGGCCCGCCGTGGGGTGGCGCGAGTTTTTGTTCGAGTCGGCGCAGAGGCGCGTTCCTGGTCTCGGCGCGCTTTCGCGGCGGGCGGGGCTTTACTACCTGCTTGATATGTAAACAGATTCCTCAAAAAAATTTTGCTTTTTCGGCGGGGAAATACAATATTTATTATCGCTGTGGTAACTAACCATAACCATAAAATAATCTAACCGGAGGTATAACGATGTCGCTGGATGCTCTTTTAAAAGAAGTTGAATCGCTCAAGGGCGAGTACGAGAAGTTTGAACGCGGCAACAAGGCGGCGGGGACGCGGGCGCGTAAGAATCTTCAGGAGATAAAGAAGATCGCGCAGGAGTTGCGCACCCAAATTCAGGAGGCCAAAAACACGGAGACGGCGGCGTAAAGATGAGCGAAAAAACGGGCCGTTTGATGCTTGAGGTACGAGGGCTGAACAAGCGGTTTGGGCAGGTGCGCGCCGTGAGCGACCTTAGTTTTGAGGTACGCAGAGGCGAGGTTTTCGGTTTTCTGGGGCCCAACGGCGCCGGGAAGAGCACCACTATGCGCATAATCACCTGTTTCATCCCGCCCACGTCCGGGACGGTGCTCGTCGACGGTCTCAGCACGGCGGATCATGACCTCGCCGTGCGCCGGAAGATAGGGTATCTGCCGGAGAGCACGCCCTTGTACGGCGACATGACCGTCAAGGAGTACTTTGCCTTTGTGGGGCAGATCAGGGGCCTCAAGGGGGCGGCGCTGAAGTCGCGGACGGACGAGATGTTTTCCGTCTGCGCCCTCACGAAGATGGCCGACCGCCAGATCGGCAAGCTCTCCAAAGGGTACCGGCAGCGCGTCGGGCTGGCTCAGGCTATGATACACGACCCAGACCTGCTGATCTTGGACGAGCCGATGTCCGGGCTCGACCCCAACCAGATCATTGAGATCCGCAACCTCATAAAGAAGTTCGGCGAGGAGAAGACGGTCATATACTGTTCGCACATCCTCTCGGAGGTCTCGGCGACCTGCGACCGGATACTCATCATCAAGGACGGGCGCGTCGTGGTCACGGGGACGCCGGGCGACCTGACCTCCGGGCACAAGAGCGGCTCGCGGTACACGGCGAGGGTCAAGGGCGACGTGGCGTCGGTCTACCGGTGCCTTCAGTCCGTGGCCGGGGTGTCGTGCGTCGATACCGAGGTCATAGCGCCGGAGGGATGGGTTTGCGCCCGAATAAGCTCCGATGGCAAAGAGGACATCGGCGAGGGCATATTCAGATGTATAGTCGATAACGGGCTCAGTCTATCGGAACTTCGCCGCGACCAAACGAGTCTGGAAGAGGTATTTACGGAATTGACAGGGGGTGGCAAATGAATACCGTAGCGGCCATTTTCAAAAAGGAGTTCGCCTCCTACTTCATATCGCCTATCGCCTACGTATTTATCGTGGTGTTCCTGATCGGCACGAACTTCATGTACTTTCAGCCGTTTTTCCTGATCAATCAGGCGGATATGCGCAACTACTTCAGTCTGTTGCCGTGGATCTTCCTATTCTTCGTCCCGGCGATAACAATGCGCGGGTGGGCGGAGGAAAAGAAGAGCAAGACGATAGAGCTGCTGCTCACGTGGCCGGTCAGCGATACGCAAGTGGTCTTGGGGAAATTTTTCGCGTCGCTGGCGTTTTTGGCGATAACCGTGGCGCTCTCAATCACCATACCCATAACGTTGTTTATAATAGGTAACCCCGACCCCGGCCCGATCATCGGCGGGTACGCCGGGGCGCTGCTCATGGGGGCGGCGTATTTGGCAATAGGGCTTTGGGTATCGTCGCACACGGAGAATCAGATTGTGGCGTTCATTTTGGCGTGGGTCGCCATGTTCGTGTTGATGATCATCGGCCATCCGGTAGTAACCATGAAAGCGCCCTCGGCTTTGGTGCCGCTGTTTTCGTTCTTGGGTCTGTTCACGCACTTTGAGAGCATAGAACGCGGGGTGATCGATACCAGAGACGTCATTTATTATTTGTCTATGGCGGGGGTATTCTTGTTCCTCAACGCGCAGTCATTGGGAGGCAGGAAGTCGGAGTAATGAAAACACAAAAGATAAAATCCAAGGCGGAGATGGTGGTTATAGCCTGCGCGGTCATTGTCGCGGTCGCGCTGGTCAACTACGTCGCCGGCAAATTTTTTTACAGGTTGGACCTTACGGAGAACCGTCAGTACACGGTCTCCGGCGCGACGAAGCGTATTCTTAAGGGGCTCGACGACATCGTGGCCATCAAGGTGTTCTTCTCAAAAGAATTGCCGCCGGAGATGCACGCAAAGGTCAACGCGGTGCGCGACCTTTTGAGCGAGTACAAGAACATCGCCGGGGGCAAACTGCGCGTAACGTGGGAGGATCCGGCGGAGAACGACGAGATCCGCGGCATGGCAATGAGCTTGGGCGTCCCCGAGATCAGGTTGCAGACCTTTAAACGCGACAAGGCGGAGATGATGCTTGGTTTCATGGGCATCGGGATCATGTACGCCGACAAGAAAGAGGCTATTCCCGTCGTCCAAAACCTCAAAACCCTCGAGTACGACCTGACGCATGCGATAATGAAAGTCAAACGTTCAACCGTCCCCAAGATCGGCGTGCTCAAATCGCAAGCCGCCGACTTTATCCCGCCGGAGATCGGCGCCCGGATGAACATGGACAACGAAAGGACGGAGAGGCGCTTCGCCCCGATATTTGAGAGCTTCAAGCACGACTACGAGGTCGTAACCGTCGACGTGTCGGAGGGGAAGCCCATAGACAAGGACATCCGCACGCTAATCATTCCGGGCGGCGACCGCTACACCGACCGTACGCTCTTTGAGATCGACCAGTACTTTATGAACGGCGGGAACCTGATAGCGCTCGTCAACGCGGTGAGCGTTTCGTTCCAATACGGCGTTCAGGGCACGATCCACGAGACGAAGTTGATGGATCTTTTGGAGCACTACGGCGTTCGCGTCGAGCGCAACATGATCATGGACGTCTCCTGCGGGCAGGTGCAGGTGCCGAGGAATCTGGGGCTGTTCACGATACAAGAGTTTCTCCCCTACCCCTACTTCGTGAGGATCACAAGGAGCGGTTTCGCCGACGACAACCCGGTGGCCTCGTCGCAATCGGAGTTGATGCTCGGTTGGGCGAGTTCGCTTACGCTTACGCCCGATACCTCCGGCAAACTCAGCAACACAACGACCGTAACGCTGGCCTCATCCTCCGAGCAGAGTTGGGAGGTTAAAGGCGAGTTTGATTTGTTGCCCAACGCGAATTACGAGCTGCCGAGCAGGGACGCGATGAGGCGCCACGCAATGGCCGTGCACGTGAACGGCGCGTTTGCGAGCTACTTCGACGGAAAACCCGTGCCGTCTGCCAAGGAAAAAGCCACGGAAGAAGAGACTGACGCCATAAGCAAGATAAACTTAGCCGAAGACGACAGAAACCGCGCCGTCACGCCGTCGAACAAAAACGGAAACTTGGTAGTGATAGGCGACGCGAACTTCATCAGCGCCCAAAACGCCTCAGGCCCCAACGTGACGTTTTTATTTAATCTGGTGGACTGGCTCTCGCTGGACGAGAACCTGATATCGGTGCGTTCAAGAGTATTGGAAGACAAGACCGTAGACCCGAACATATTGGAAGCGGGCTCGTCGAAACCGGGGATAATAAGGGCGATAAATTTGCTGTTGATGCCGATTGCGGTAATCATTGTCGGCGTGATAATATCGTTGAGGAGACGTGAAAAAACAGGGGCTGTAGCGGAAGGAGTCCAAACCAATGAAAAATAACAAAAAGGTAGTTTTGGCGTTAAGCGCTATTTTAATAGCCGCGGCCATATTTGTCGTATCCGAAAAGATGTCCTCCGTCCGACCGCCCGAACACCGGACAAGATTCTTCCCTACCCTTGAGGAGCGGCATATCAACGCCATAACGGTGAACGACGGTAACGGCATTTTGATCCGGCTCAATAAACGGGGCGACGGCGATTGGACTGTGGACGGCGGCGACACCGCATTCTATTCCGCCGACAGCGGCCTCGTTCAAATCGCGTTGGAAAAGATCGTAACGCTCAAAAAGGGCGAGCCGGTCTCCGTCAATCCGGAGAAACAGGCGGCTTTTGAGGTCGGCGACACCGGCAAATCGTACGTGAAGGTCTACAAAGATAAAGGCGAAACCGCCGGCGTTTTGCTTGTCGGCAAGAACGGGCCGGACTGGAACAGCAACTACGCGCGATTGGCGGGGAGCGACACGGTTTACCTTATTCCCGGCGGGTTGCGGCAATCGCTCTTTTTCGGTATCGACAGGTGGAAGAAAAAGGAGGAGGCGGTTACGCCGGATAGCGGCGCTGACAATAACGAGGCGATGTGATGCTGAGAAAATTATTGGATCTTTACGATAGGCTCTTTCAAGCCCCCGACCACTTGTTCAAAACCGATACCTTTTACGGCGAGTTGAACTACGAGTGCAGTAAACTCACTTTCATGTTCTTCCTCTCCTCCGTCGCATGGCTGACCTACATACCGCTTGACATTAAACTGCACGCTCAGTACCTTACAATGGTGCTATCGCTGCGATTCGGTCTCACGCTTCTCAGCGTGTTGTGCGTGGCGCTGACGTTTACGAAATTCTTCAGGGAGCGCCCTATTATTTTGCTCATGGCGCTCGTCGCGTATCTCAATTTCGGGACGGCTATCATTACCGCCACGGCGGACGAAAGCGTTATCTCTCCGTACATGGGCGGATTTCTGTTCGTACTGATGATACCGGTGTTCGCCCCGTTCTCGCTTTTATACAAATTTATCGTCGCGTTCTTATCAATGGTACTCCTCTTCATATTGGGATACACAATGGGAATACACTTCTTTAAACCGTCTATCTCTTACGCCACAAACGACACTATCAGCACCTTCGTCGTAACAATGATATTATCCTACGCGCAAAACACTCTGCGCTTCAACGCGTGGCGGCAGCAACTGACAATGAAGTTTCTGGTGGAACAAGACCAAGAGCGCATAGAAACCATATCGAATCTGGCGAACAAAGCGGAGGCGGCGTCTCGCTCTAAGAGCGATTTTTTGGCAAGGATGAGCCACGAGATCCGCACGCCGATGAACGCCGTCATCGGCATCTCGGAACTCGCTATGCGCGAAAAGGATGTGCCGCAGAGCACCTACAACCTATTGGTGACCATCAGGCAGGCGGGGCAGAACCTCCTCTCCATCATCAACGATATCCTCGACTTTTCGAAGATCGAGAGCGGGATGATGAAGATCGTTCCGGCCAACTACCACTTTCCCTCGCTCATAAAGGACGTCGTCAACATCATCAGCATAAAGGCAAACAACTCTATGCTCGATTTTCAGGTGAGCATAGACAGAGACATCCCCGACACGCTCTTCGGGGACGAGGTAAGGATCCGCCAGATATTCCTGAACGTTCTGAGCAACGCCGTCAAGTACACCTCCGAGGGCTTCGTCTCGCTCACGGTGACGGGCAAGCAGATAGACGAAAATACTATCGCCATCACCATCGAGGTCGCCGACAGCGGCAGGGGGATAGCGCAAGAGGACATGGGCATACTCTTTGACGACTTCGTGCAGTTGGACGTCGCCAAGAATAAGGGAATCGAGGGAACCGGCCTGGGACTCGCCATAACCAACAAATTGGTGAAGGCGATGAACGGTAGCATCGCGGTAGAATCCGAGTACGGCAAGGGCAGCGTCTTCACGGTAACGCTGCCGCAGGGGATAAGCGTTCGCGAGAGTTTTGTGGCCGAAGCGGCCGCCAAAGCGTTCATAGCGCCCACCGCCCGCGTGCTGATCGTCGACGACGTCAGGACGAACATACAGGTCGCTCAGGGCCTGCTCTCTTTTTACGAGATGGCGGTCGACACCTGCCTGAGCGGCCAAGAGGCGATAGAGGCGGTGAAGCGGCGCGGCTACGACTTGGTCTTCATGGATCACATGATGCCGGAGATGGACGGTGTAGAGGCGACAAGGCTCATACGGGAGTTAGACGCCGGTCGAAACTTGCCGATTATCGCCCTGACCGCCAACGCAGTTTCAGGCATGCGCGAGATGTTTCTTCAAAACGGCTTTGACGACTTCCTCTCAAAGCCCATAGACACCGCCAAGCTCAACGCCATATTGGAGAGGTGGCTGCCCAAAGAGAAGCAGGTGGAGGCCGCGCTTGAGGACGACAGCGACATGGCGCCCGATAGCGGGCGCGTCCGCGCCACATTCAGCCTGCGCGGCGTGGACACGGATATGGGCGTATCAAGGGCGGGCGGCTCGCAGGAAAACTACCTGCATACGCTTTCGATATTCCGCGGCGACGCGGCGGCAAAGTCCGGCGAGATGAGGGCGGCGCTGAAAAACGGCGACATACAGGCGTTCACGCTGTACGCCCACGCGCTCAAAAGCGCAGCGGCAAACATCGGGGCGCTGGATATATCCGAAAAGGCGAAGGCGCTGGAAAAGGCCGGAAAGAGCGACGGCGTTGACTTCATAACCGCAAACGCCAACGGCTTCCTCGCCGACCTGGAGGCGCTCACCCAGGACATAAACCTCATCATAGCCGTAACCAAAAAGGCGGCGGCGCAAACACCGAGCGACCTCGGCGCGCTTAAAACCATCCTGACGGCGCTGAAAACCGCCCTCGCCGCCGTAGATATCGAAGAAATAGACAAAAACGCCCACGAACTGCAAGCTTTCTCGCACACGCCGGGAGCCGAAAGCGCCGTAGAGGCAATCCTGAGAATGGTGCTGATCGGCAATTTCGACGAGGCGGAGGTACGGATAGACAGCCTCTTGAAAGAGCCTTTTTTGAACGCGGTTGAGTAGAGTTGACTTTTTTGCGTTTTAGATTTATATTAATAAGGTGGGCAGTACATAAAACATCATAAATAGAGTCCGGTACGTTATGGCAGACAACCGTAGAACCGTCTTTGTGGTCGACGACGACCTGACAAGCCTCGCGGTCGCCAAGGTCGCGCTGAAGGAGCGCTACAACGCCCTCACCGTAAACTCCGGCGCGCAGCTGCTGAAAATACTCGAAAAGAGCATCCCGGACCTGATCCTGTTAGACATAGACATGCCCGATACCGACGGGTACGAGACTATAAAGGCGCTGAAGAGCAACCCCCGGACCGCCGACATTCCGGTCGTCTTCCTCACCGCCCACAGCAACAGCGAGAGCGAGCTCAGGGGAATAACGCTCGGCGCGGTTGACTACATCATCAAGCCGTTCTCCGCCCCGCTGCTGCTAAAGCGCATAGAGATGCACCTGACGGTGGAGTCGCAAAAGAACCTGCTTGAGTCGCAAAAGCACCTGCTTGAGTCGCAGAACCAAGAGCTGAAGGCGCAGCACCACGAGCTGGAGCAGCAAAAACAGGAACTTGTAAACTTCAACACCAAGCTGCAGGAGATGGTCGACGCCAAGGTCAAGACCATCTTAGAGTTGCAGAGCGCCCTCCTGAGGTCGATGGCGGAACTCGTCGAGAGCCGCGACGACATCACCGGCGGCCATATCGAGAGGACGCAGAGCTACCTCGGAATACTGCTCGAAGCCATGAAAGCGCAGGGCATATACAAGGAGGAAGTGGCGCAATGGGACCTAAGCCTGGTGCTGATGTCGGCGCAACTGCACGACGTGGGGAAGATCGCGGTGAAGGACAGCATCCTCAACAAACCGGGCAAGCTCACGCCGGAGGAGTTTGAGGAGGTCAAGAAGCACACGACCTTCGGCGGGGAGGTCATAGACAAGATAATGGAGAGCACGAGCGAGCACACGTTCTTGACTTACGCGAAAACTTTCGCCCTGACCCACCACGAAAAGTGGGACGGCACCGGCTACCCCAATGGCCTTAAAAGCGAGGAGATACCGATACTTGGCCGCCTGATGGCGATCGCCGACGTCTACGACGCGCTGGTTTCCGACAGACCGTACAAGAGGGCGTTTGAACACGAGGATGCGGTAAAAATAATCCGCGAGGGCAGGGGTACGCACTTCGACCCGATCCTGACGGACATGTTTTTAAGCATATCGGACGAATTCGGCGCAATCTCGTCGGCGCTGGGGAGCAAGAGTCTTTAAGGAGAATGTCATTAATGTCAACAGAAAAGAAAGTCCGTGTCCGCTTCGCCCCCTCGCCCACCGGCTACTTGCACGTGGGCGGGGCGCGCAGCGCGCTCTTCAATTTCCTGTTCGCACGCCGTATGGGCGGGGATTTTTTATTACGGATAGAGGATACCGACCGGACGCGCTTCGTGGAAGACGCGCTTACGGAGATATACGACAGCCTAAAATGGCTCGGGCTGAATTGGGACGAGGGCCCTGCCGTCGGCGGCGGATACGGCCCGTACGTTCAGTCCGAGCGGTTGGATATCTACGGCAGGATGGCCGATCAATTGATCGGCTCCGGCCACGCCTACCGCTGCTTCTGCACTTCGGAACGCTTGGCTGAGGTCCGCGCGGAACAGGAGAAGAGCGGCGGGGCGACGGGGTACGACAAACGGTGCAGGAACCTCTCCGCAGAAGAGGTCGACAAAAACCTGAAAGAAGGCGTTCCGCACGTCGTCCGCTTGAAGATTCCCGAAGGACGTACGGTCGCATTTGAAGACCTCATTCGCGGACGCATCGAGTACAAGAGCGAGGCGTTGGACGACTTGGTGCTGATCAAAGCCGACAAATTCCCGACCTACCACATGGCCAACGTGGTAGACGACCACGAGATGGCGATCACGCACGTACTGCGCGGCGACGAGTGGATAGCCTCCACGCCGCGGCACGTTCTGCTCTACGAGGCCTTCGGCTGGGAGCCGCCGGCATTCGCGCACCTGCCGGTGATCCTATCGCCCGACGGCGGCAAACTATCAAAGCGCAAAGGCGCCGCATCCGTGATGGACTACAAACGCGGCGGGATACTGCCGGAAGCGCTGTTCAACTTCTTAGCGCTGCTTGGCTGGGCGCCCGGCGACGACAGAGAAAAGATGAGCTTGGAAGAGACGATAGCCGCATTCTCGCTCGAACACGTATCGCCCAAAGCCGCGGTACTCGACGAGAAAAAGTTAGAGTGGATGAACGGGCAGTATCTGGCGGAGAGAAAAGCGGAGACATTAATTGACGATGTAGTATCAATGTGGAAAGATAAAGGATGGATTAACGACGGTATCGATAACGAATACGCGATAAAGGTGATTGACATGCTGAAAGTCAGGTCAAGGCGAGTCACCGATTTGGCCGACTCCGCCTCGTACTTCTTTATCGACCCGGTTGACTACGAGGAAAAAGCGGCTAAGAAACACTTCGGCCCCGAAGCCGTAGAACGTCTTGGATTGATAACGAAGATAATCGAGGGAATAGACGATTTCACACATACGAATATCGACGCCGCATACCACAATACCGCCGAGAGCCAAAACATCCAACTGAGCGCCCTGATCCACCCAACCCGCTTAGCAATAAGCGGAGTAAGCGCGGGGCCGGGATTGTTTGAGATGATGGAGGTCATAGGGAAAGATGTCGTTTTGAAGCGGATTGACAAGGCGGTGAAGTGGATTAATCGTTGATTTTGACTCTAATCATAAACAATAAAAGAGGATTAACTCATGGATTCAACAAAAAATAACACAGAAACAGAAGCTACCGGCCCGATTCCCGCCGCCCCCAATTTCATCCGTGAAATGATAAAGGATGATATGGCGACCGACAAGTGGGGCGGACGCGTGGTCACACGCTTTCCGCCGGAACCCAACGGCTACCTGCATATCGGTCACGCCAAGTCCATCTGCCTCAACTTCGGCATGGCAGCCGAATTCGGCGGGGAGTGCCACCTGCGCTTCGACGACACCAATCCCTCCAAGGAGGAGGACGAGTACATAAAATCCATCATACGCGACGTGCGGTGGCTCGGCTTCGACTGGGGCAAGCACCTCTATTACGCCTCCGACTACTTCGGCAAAACGCACGAGTACGCCATAGAGATGATACGGGCGGGCAAGGCCTACGTCGACGACTTGAACGCCGATCAGATCCGCGAATACCGCGGCACGCTCACGGAACCGGGACGCAACAGCCCGCACCGCGACCGCTCCGTGGAGGAGAATTTGGAACTTTTCGCTACCATGACGCGCGGGGAATTCCCGGAAGGATCACGCGTACTACGGGCAAAGATCGACATGGCGCACCCGAACATGAACATGCGCGACCCGGTGATGTACCGCATAATGAACGCGCCGCACCACAGAACCGGCTCCACGTGGAAAGTCTACCCCATGTACGACTGGGCGCACGGGCTCGAAGACTCCATAGAGGGGGTCACGCACTCGCTCTGCACTATGGAGTTCGAGGATCACCGCCCGCTCTACGACTGGTTTCTGGCGCAGCTCTCCGGCGTCCACCGCCCGCAACAGACGGAGTTCGCCCGGCTCAGCCTGACGTACACGGTAATGAGCAAACGCAAACTGCTGCAGCTTGTCAAGGAGAAACACGTGAGCGGTTGGGACGACCCGCGAATGCCCACCATAAGCGGCCTGCGCCGCCGGGGTTACACGCCCGAAGCTATACGGACATTCGCCGAGCGCATCGGCGTGGCCAAAAGAGAAGGCACCGTAGACTTCGCGTTCTTGGAGTACTGCCTGCGGGAAGACCTCAACAAGCGATGCATGAGGACAATGGCCGTGCTCAACCCCATAAAGGTCGTGATAGAAAACTATCCCGAAGGACAAGTAGAGGAGTTCGACGCGCTGAATAACCCCGAAGACGAATCCGCCGGAAGCCGCAAAGTGCCGTTCTCGCGGGTAATCTACATAGAGCGCGACGACTTCATGGAGGATCCGCCCAAAAAATTCTACAGGCTCTCCCCCGGACGCGAGGTACGTCTGCGCTACGCCTACTACATCACCTGCAAAGAGGTCATCAAAGACGCCGGCGGAAATATCGTAGAACTACGCTGCACCTACGACCCGCAAACACGCGGCGGCGCCACACCACCCGACGGCCGCTCCCCCAAAGCCACAATCCACTGGGTCTCCGCGCAACACGCCATAGGCGCTGAAGTGCGGATATACGACACACTCTTTACAAAAGAGAATCCGATGGAGGCGGAGAGCGGAAACTTTTTGGACAACATAAACCCGGAGTCGCTCAAAATAATAACAGATTGTAAGTTAGAGCCGTCTTTAGCGAACGCCAAGGTTGGAGAGAAGTACCAGTTCGAACGGTTAGCTTACTTTTGCGTCGACGACGACTCGGCGGAAGGCAAACTAGTGTTTAACAGAACGGTCACGCTAAAAGACGCTTGGGCGCGGATACAGAAAAATACAAAATCTGTAAAGGCTTTTTAAATCAAAATCTTTAAAATCTTTTAAAATCAAATTCTTTAAAATCTTTTTTAGACGAAGCCCCTTCGGGGCTTCATAGAATATGCGGGGCTAAACCCCGCATATATAAAATCAAAGTCAAAAGATACCACCCCGCCCTTCGGGCACCCCTCCGAGGAGGGGAATTAACGTCAACTTCAACACACTCCACGTTTTTGACTTTGACTTTATTCCCCTCCTCGGAGGGGTGGCGGCGAAGCCGACGGGGTGGTGCCTTTGATTTTGACGTTGACTTTATATGCGGGGTTTAGCCCCGCATATCCTATGAAAGGGCGCGATTCATCGCGCCCTTTCGTCTAAAAAAGAATTAAAAGATTTTGATTTTAAGGCTTTATGGTTTAGCCCCGCATTACTACTCAACACACCGCGCCGAGAAGCCGTCGCTCTTGGGGTAGGGGAGCTCGCCCACGTAGTCGAAGCCGGAGTTTATCCATCGGGTGTACGCGAAACCGTCGGAGTCCTCCGTAGCCGTCCACCAGGTGCCGTGGTTGCCAGCAGTGACGAAACTGCCACTTGGTCGGTAGCCGCCGGGCAAGGCCGAAAAGCCGAACTCGTCCGTACCGACAGTAGTACTATAATTCCAACCGATTGACGTTCTCAACTTACTGCCCGCAACCGATGAACCGCCAGCCGCCGTCTCCAATGCGTCCCACTCCGCGCGAGTCGGCAACCTCATCCCGACCAACTGACACGCGCTCTTCGCAGCTTCCCACGTATACAGCCTTCCGTACTTAGCGCAACTGTCCGGACTGTTGTCATAACACCAAGAATCCGCCGTCTCCACATCCAAATTCTTCGTCATCCACTTCAATCCGCCCAACGTCACCGTCTCGGACGATCCCCCGCCGGGATTGCAAGCCGATCCCGTCAATTTCGCTATCGCCCGCGTCTCTTTGTGGCTCCCGTCCGTTCGGCACGTCCGCGTCTCAACCCCCGCCGCCTCGCACGTCGCCGGAACCGTCACTACCCAATCCCCCCAATCGTGAACATGGTCCGTTACGCCCTGCTGTAGAAAATTCGCCGTCAGCGCGAGATTTGCGCTCATAGTGACAGTCACTTCGGCATTTGTGGATGTTGACACTCCCGACCAAGAGACGAATCTGTAACCGCTCGCGGGTGTCGCTCTTACCGTAACCCGCTCTCCGTTACTGTACGCCGATTTTTCGGGCTCACGCGACACCGTGCCGCCGTCCATCGGGGTTATGCTGATTTGGAGCGTATACGTCGCGTTAGAGACGATATTGTCCCCGTCCCCGCACTCGCACCCGTCCCCGCCCCCGCACCCCAACCACACCGCCGCCATCGCCGCCGTAAGCAACAGCGTCCGTCCAAATTTTGTAATGTCCCTCATAAAGACCTCCGTCAATGATTGTTAAGTTGGTTATCTATGGTCTTGCGAATAACGCAAACCCCTACCAATAAGATAATATATACGGATTCAAAAGTCAAATTCTTTAAAATCTTTTAAAGTCAAAATTTTTTTTAGACGAAGCCTTCGGCTTCATAGGATATGCGGGGCTAAACCCCGCATATATAAAATCAAAGTCAAAGGCTAAAAACGCCGATTTTGACTTTGACTTTGAAGTTATGTTTCCGCACCCCGTTAGGGGTGCAAAAGATTAGAATTTGACTTTGACTTTGAAGTTAACTTTATATGCGGGGTTTAGCCCCGCATATCCTATGAAAGGGCGCGATTTATCGCGCCCTTTCGTCTAAAAAAGAATTTGATTTTAAAGATTTTGATTTTAAAAGCCGAATATCGACCTCCCCCACGCTCTCAGTTTTCAACACAGCGCACCGACAAGCCATCCCCCTTATAGTTACTCTTATCGACCATATTGACGCCGTAGTAATTCATGCTCCTGCGATAGGCGTTGGCGCTGGCGCCGTCGGCATCATCATCATCGTCGTCGTCGTCATTGTTGCAAGCGCAAATATCGCGCTTCGTTTCCGTGGCCGTCCACCAATAGCCGTAGTCTCCGGCGCCGCAGAAAGTGCTGCCGTTGATGTGGCGGCGACCGCCGGGCAGGGATGAAAATCCGTAATCGTCCGCGCCGCCGCCGCTTCGGCCCTTATAATCATTCCAGCCGATCGCCGATTTCAGTTTCCCGCCGACCGAATCTCTACCGCCAACCGCCGTAACCAAGCTATCCCACTCTCCGCTTGTAGGCAGATGCCAACCGGCGGGACAGGCCTTGACCGCCGTCTTCCAATCGTACAATCTACCGTATTTATCGCAGTTGGAATTGTTGTTCCCATAACACCAAGACCTGCCTGTCTGATAACTAAGATTTTCCGCCATCCACCTATAACCGCCTATCTTTACGACACGATATCTCCGGTTGTCTCTTGTATCGGTAAAATAATCGGATAGCTTCTCAAGCCGCCGCTCAATTTCATTTTTCATTTCTTCCTCTCTCTTTTGCCGTTCTTCCCCATTCTCCCGCCTCGTTGAATCCAATGTTGCTACGCCGCCTAAAAGGCAACGTACCGATAAGCCGATACTCTTGCGGTTGACGTCGAAGCCGATGCCGTCGCTGTCGTCTCTCATGCCATAGCTGTAGGCGACATAGAAGGCCCCGCCCTCCGTCGCCGTCCACCAAGCGCCGATTTCGCCGGGATAGCCAAAATTACCGTTGGAGCTGTGAAGGCTGCCGGGCAACGCCGAAAAACCGTATTCGTCGGTACCATTGCCGCCGCCGCGCCAACCGTTCGTTGATTTAAGCCTCTTGCCCGCCGCGTCTTCGCCGCCCGCCTCTATCACCAAAGCCTCCCACTCCTTATTTGTCGGCAGACGCCAACCCGCCGGACAAACCTTATTCGCCGTATTCCAATCGTAGAGCCTGCCGTACCTATCGCATTTGGAATCTTCGTTATCGTAACACCATGAGGTACCGGTCTTTATGTTAAGATTCTCGGCCATCCACATGTTGCCGCCGATTTCCACAGTTTTGTAAATTGCGTCGTTAGCCGCGTAATTGCCGTCAATCGTCATCTCAATACCGGCTACATAGCCCACCTTAGTATACACGCGCCCCGGCAAACACCCCGACCCAACCGCCGCCGTAAGCAATAGCATCGACCGCCACCATCTCCGCCGATTAAAGATGCACATTAAAAACTCCGGCAATGATTGTTAATTGTTAATTGTTAATTGTTAATTTAGTTATTATGGTCTTGTGAATAACGCAAACCTCTACCAATAAGATAATATATACGGATTCAAAAGTCAAATTCTTTAAATTCTTCAGCACCCCACAATCGTAACCCTCTTCTCCCCCACCTTCTCCACCCGCGTGTATATCTTCTTGCCCCACGATTTTTTCGGGCTACGGTCAAATATAACCAGCCATCCGGTATTTGAACCGACCTTGTCCATGTACCCCAGTATTTGCTCTATGCCTTTGGCGTTGCCCCTCATATTTTGCAGTATCTTGAGTTCAATCGGGTATTTTTGCCCGTCGTAGACCACGCACAGATCCGCCCGCTGTCTGCCGAAGGCCATCTCGCGAATGACCTGCCCGCCGCCGTTTACCACACGTTGCAGGAAGGCCTGCATGACTAAGTGGGTTGCGTACTCGTCGTACTCGTAGTAGTTATTTTTGTAGCGGTCGTTCCAGATCTCGCTGTTCTCACGCCAATACTGTTGAAAGTCCCTCATCAAAAAATCTACATCCATCTTGCCGTCTTTCAGGTAACGCGGGGCGTCGTATTCTTCGTACGAGCTTCTTATTGATTCTTGGACATTCCAGTTTAACGTCCTGATGATCAATTCCGCGTATATGGGGTTCGCCGGCTCGGTCTTGCCGTTGCACTCCCGTATCAGGCCCAAGTCCCTCGTATATAGGTAGTCGTCGTCGCTTCTGTCGATAACATCTTCACCGATGATAAGCGGGCCTATGACGTTGCGGACCCGCCGCTCTTTTAGCCGCTCTAATATGCTGTCGAAGTGCGTCCCACGGGCGAGGATTATGTTTTGGATGGCTTGTTCCGCTATGCTTTGCGTGATGAGTATCGTATAATCCCTCTTGGCTATTTCGTCCACGCACTCGCGGGCAATGGCATTTACGAGCCACGGTTGTCCTTGGGTCTGTTCGAAAACGTAGTTTACCGCCTGTTGTTCAAATACCTGTCCGGTCCCGACCGTATGCTGGGCGTAAAGCTCGGCGACCTCGGCATCCGTGAAGTTTCTTAAATTAAGGGCTTTCGTCACTATATTAAACGGGCTCGCGCTCCCGAGCGTCGCGGAATCGGGGCGGATTTTGGCCTTGTAGTCGCGGATGTTCCGCATACCGACGAGGGCTATGGAGTGAACGAACGGGATGTCTCCCCTATTCACGTACCCATCCCTAAGCTGCCTCAAGAATGTTATCAGCGTTCCGTTGGACAAGCAGTCGGCCTCATCGAAAAGTATGACCAACGGCTTGCTCAACGTCCGGCAATAGGCGACAAGCGATCTTCTAAGAACATTGGCGACATCGCCGTAGTCGGCGCCCGCGGCAAAGCCGTCGGGCATGCCGCTCTCCTCAAAGGCGGACGCCGTTCTTTTTAAAACCGCCGGAATACCCCTCTCGGGTTCGGTAAAATCCTGCACCGCCTCCAAGCTGCAGTATAGGGCATGGTACTCACCAGCCGCGTTGATGTCGCGTGTAAGTTGCTTCAAGAGCGTGGTCTTGCCGCTCTGGCGGGCGGCGTGTATCACGAAGTAATGCCCGCCGTCTATCAAATCCATCAACTCGCCGCCGATACCGCGTAGCGGGTCGAGCATATAGTGCCTGCCCGGTACGCACGGACCGGCCACGTTAAAATCTATCCTCGGCATATTCGTCGCCTATTTTGGGGTGAGCGGTCAATACACACTATAGATATAATATAATTTAAAGCCTTAAAATCTTTAAAATCTTTTAAAATCAAATTGGCTTCGCCGAGATAAACAAGTTCTTTTTTTTAGACGAAGCCCCTTCGGGGCTTCATAGAATATGCGGGGCTAAACTCCGCATATATAAAATCAAAGTCAAAGGCTTTTTTCTTTTGACGTTATCTTTTGACGTTGACTTTATATGCGGGGTTTAGCCCCGCATATCCTATGAAAGGGCGCGATTTATCGCGCCCTTTCGTCTAAAAA
>JAITFI010000028.1 GCA_031281485.1 Chitinispirillales bacterium
TCTTTAAAATCTTTTAAAATCAAAGTCTTTAAATTCATTTTTAGACGAAAGGGCGCGATAAATCGCGCCCTTTCATAGGATATGCGGGGCTAAACCCCGCATATAAAGTCAACGTCAAAAGAAAAAAGCCTTTGACTTTGATTTTGATTTTATATATGCGGGGTTTGGCTTCGCCGAGATAAACAAGTTAGCCCCGCATATTCTATGAAGCCGAAGGCTTCGTCTAAAAATGATTTTAAAGAATTGGCTTTTTTGGATTTAGCCCCGCATTTATCTATATTTTAGATATACCAACGGCTAAGCGCCTGAAAAAGACAACTTATAAAGATACAATATGGAACCTTCAAAAGTCAATAATTTTTATTTAATTCCGAAAGTCAAGGAGTTGCGGCCCTTGGACGGACGTTTGCGTATGTTGCCTTCAGGGGGGCAGAGCTGGAATTTCAAGGAGTTAGCCGGAAGCAAGGTCGATATGTATTTTCGAACGCTTTTCGGCGAGATGGTTAGGGGGTGCCGTAGAGCATGGAAAGGCTGCGAGAATAGGACGAAAATTTTTATTAACATGAGTATTGATAAGGATTTAGGTATTAACGCCGGGATTGATAGCGACGAAATTTACCGATTGACCGTTACGCCTGACGGGGTGGATATGCGCTCGCCGTCGCAGCTGGGGTTGTTCCGTGCGACGGCTACGTTGGTGCAGATGACGATCAATGACCCTGACGGCATACCCTGCGTCGATATCCTGGATTGGCCCGACTTCCCCGTCCGCGGGTTCTATCACGACGTGACGCGCGGGCGGGTGCCTACTTTGGACAGCCTCAAGCAGCTGGCCGATACCATGGCCTTCTACAAGCTCAACCAGCTGCAGCTCTACGTGGAGCACACCTTCGCCTTCTCCATGATACCGGAGTTCTCCAAACCCTACTCTCATCTAACGCGGCTTACCGCCCACGAGATCCGTGAACTTGACAGTTACTGCGCCGACCGGTGCGTAGATCTCGTGCCGTCGCTCTCCACATTCGGCCATCTATACGAATTGCTGCGCCTGCCGCGTTTCGAGCATTTAAACGAACTCGATATAAAGGCGTCGGAAACGCCGCGCGATTTGTGGGACAGGATGGCCCACTATACGCTCGACGTCAGCAATCCTGAGAGCTTCGAGTTGGTCAAGGGCATGATAGAGGAGTACGCGCCGCTCTTCTCCTCCCCGTGGTTCAACATCTGCTGCGACGAGACCTTCGATCTCGGCAAGGGCAAGAACGCGGAGCGGGCGGAGCGCGAGGGGGTGGGGCGTTTGTATGTCGAATTCGTCAACAAGATTATAGGCGTGGTGAAGTCTGTGGGCAAGAAGCCGATGCTGTGGGGCGACATCGTCCTCAAACATCCCGAATACATATCGGAGCTACCGGCGGATACGGTATTTCTAAATTGGGATTACCTGCCGGACGCTAGCGACGAATCGGTAAAAAAGTTCAAGGAAGCCGGCGTGACCCAATACGTCTGCCCGGGCGTGCAGGCTTGGAGCCGCTTCGCCGCCGACGTAGATAGGGCGTGCGCGAACATATCGAGGATGACGCGCTTCGGTCGGGAGGCGGGCGCCGCGGGCGTGCTGAACACGAACTGGGGCGACTGCGGCCACATCAATCTGCCGGCCAATTCCTATCACGGTTTAGCCTTCGGCGCGGCGCATTCGTGGAACGGAAAGGCAGAAGACGGTATTAATGCTGATACTGTTGATAATGATAATGTCGATACAGATGATTTCGACAGCCGCTTCTCTCTCCTTCACTGGGGGATAAAGGGCGACCGTCTCGGCAAATTACTGCGGGAATTGGGCGGATTAAGTTCCTACCATTTCGGCAACCTCTACGCTTGGGTTATCGATAAACAGTGCCTCTGGTACAAGGAAGACGACGTTAAATCCGCCGATTCGAAAACATTGTTGACAAAAGCAACAAGGGCGGCGGAGATAAAGATGGAATTGGAGTCGATGGCGGGCGGCGCGCGCGGTTTATTCAGGAATGATTTTGAGGAGTACGTCTGGTCCGCCGAGGCGACCGCTTGGCTGCTGTCGCTGCTGATCGCCAATAAGAAATACGAGTACGGTCAAGAAGCAGAGTCCGTTCCTGCTGATCCCGCCGCGCTTATCAACAATGGGAAAGCGATATTGGAACGCTTCAAAACGCTATGGTTGTCAAGCGGTCGAGAATCTGAGTTGCGTGACGTCGTCAACACATTCAACGCGGTGTTCGACCGCGTTAGTAAGTGGTAACGTGCCGCTCCGCCGCATCGTTTACCTCAGCGAACCTTCTTAAAATCCTCCTTCAAATCCTCATAGGTGACGTACCTGTCTTGGCTCCCGTCGGTAATGGTCGAGTCGAACACCGGGCCGGGTTCGTCTTTCCAAACCTCTTTGCCGTTGATCATGTGCTTCCGCCAGAACATCTGTTTAATTGCGGAGAAGCGGTTGATTGAGAGCATGATCGTGTCGCCCTTGTAGCCGTAGGTTCCCCATGACTCAAAGTGCCAGTCCTCTTTTAACATCGGGGCGCTCTGCCCGCTCTTCTTTTCCACGAGATGGATTTTGCCGTCGGTTCCGAATTTGAAGGTCGAGGTTCTCACCGCGTTTACCTTAGGGTCTTCCACGCTCTTGTCTTTTTCTGTAAAGACCCACTCGCCCGGAACCAGCTTTTTGAGACGCGCTGCCTTGACCTCGTCCTCCTTGAGGGACGGTAGCAGCGCCGTTAATTCCTCTCCAATGGCCTTGGCTCGAAACAGCCAGTCAATCTTTTGTAAAGAGTCTATCACGCCCACGATAGAGTCGATCTTGCGGGCTTGGTATCCTGTCAGTTCCTTTTTGGCTTGAAGCGCGAGGCTCTTAGCGGCGTCTATCTTCGGCCAGAGCGCAGGGGCCTCCTGCCGGTAGTACTCTTCGGCCTTGTTGAGGTGCACGTGCATTGAGTCTATGGCTTCCTTAACCATTGCCATATCGTTCTCTTCGAGCGCCCTATTGGCTACGTCGATGAATATACGCGCCTCGGTTATCTTATCGACCGATACGCCCTTGGCTTTGAGCCTGTCTATACGTTCGCGCGCGTCGTCGAGCGTCTTTTCGTATGCGGAGGCCTTTTGAGCGGTCAACGACACCATTGGCGCCAATCTGCCTGCGGCATAAACCGCCGACCCGCCGAAAACCGTTATCGTTGCTAAAAGCCACGCGACCGTGATTAATGCCCTGATTTTGCCGATTCTAAACATATAGTCGTTCTCCGGTAATTAGTAATTGGTTACCCGCCCGTTTAACCTAATTTGTTAATATACATTACGGACGGGAAGGGTGCGATAAATCAAAATCTTTAAAATCTTTTTTAGACGAAAGGGCGCGATAAATCGCGCCCTTTCATAGGATATGCGGGGCTAAACCCCGCATATAAAGTCAACGTCAACATTAAAGGCAACGTCAACCCCGCTTTTTCGCCCGGGGCGCGTCGGTGTTTCTCAAAATGGGAAGAGTGAGAAAGAGGGGGTGCGGCGATTTTGGCTTTGATTTTAAAAGACCCTAATAGCTGGTACGTTGGTAGTTCTCAAAATGTGAAGTGTGAGAAAGTGAGGCGGCGATTTTGATTTTGATTTTATATGCGGGGTTTAGCCCCACATATCCTATGAAGCCGAAGGCTTCGTCTAAAAAAGAATTTGATTTTAAAAGATTTGGCAATTTTAGGCATTATATTTTTAAAACCTAAACGTCACCGCCAACGACACCATCATTTTATCCCAAACCCTCTTGACCATATCGCCCCTTGATTCCGGTACGTCGACGGGGTGTTCGGGCTTGATTTTTTCGATGATGTAGTAGGCTTCGTCGAAGCCGCCTTCAATTATTTTTATATTCCTTACTTTGCGGTAATAGCCATCCAAGTGCAAAGCGTTGTATGCGTCATTCAGGTGGCCTAACATTTTCATATCTAATCTGCCGACATTGGACAGATAAAAATTTATGTTAGTGTGCTTCCTCTTCTTCGGTATTTCTACCCCCTTAAGAGTGAGCCACGCGTCGAGGGCGGCCAATACCCCCAAATACGCGATCCCGCAGGCTGACCGGACGTATTTTTCGTCCTTGTACCGCCCGTCGTCTTGTTTTACGGCTCTTTTCAGCGTCTCTTTGGCGTTATCCATGTAACGCATAGCCTCGGCGTACTCTTTCGACAGATAGAGATTTTGTTCGTCATTCGTCATTTTTGTGGTCTCCTGTGTGATGTCAGTCATTATTTATAAATATAATATATGTGGGGCGTGGAAAATCTTTTAAAATCAAATTCTTTTTTAGACGAAGCCCCTTCGGGGCTTCATAGGATATGCGGGGCTAAATCCCGCATATAAAATCAAAATCAAAGTCAAAGGCTTTTTTCTTTTGACTTTGACTTTATATGCGGGGTTTAGCCCCGCATATCCTATGAAAGGGCGCGATTAATCGCGCCCTTTCGTCTAAAAAAGACTTTAAAGATTTTGATTTTAATTGATTTAGACTAACAGCACGCCCATAATATATATTGTATATGACGACAATCTGGACGGCTGACATGAAAATAACTTTTTTGGGCACCGGCACGTCGCATGGGGTGCCGCCTATTGACTGTATGATGACGGGTTACGCCAAGTGCCCCAAGGGGGTTTGCCGCAAGGCGCTGACCGACCCGCGCCACAGCCGGACGCGGACGTCGGTGTTGCTGGAGAAGGGGGGGAGGACGCTGATCGCGGACGTCTCCGCCGACTTCCGCCAGCAGGCGTTGCGCACCGGGATACGCCGGATCGACGCGGTGGCGCTCTCCCACGGCCACATCGACCACTTCGGCGGCCTCCCGGACATCCGCTCCTACACCGACGCGGCGGAGGAGCCTATGGAGGTCTACGGTTCCGGCGAGACGCTGAGCACGGTAAGGCAGGCCTTCCCGTACATGTTCGAGGCGAGGGTGGGGTCGGGCAAAGGGGTGCCGCGGCTGAAGATGATCGAACTCGCGGAACCGCGCGACATTGCCGGTTTCAGGGTGACGCCCGTGCCGGTGGAGCACGGCATGCTTAAAGAGTGCCTGGGGCTGCGGATCGACGACATAGGCTATGTGCCGGATGTAAAGCGTATGAGCCCCCAAAGCGAAGAGTTGCTTAAAGGGCTCGACGTACTGATACTGAATTGTTTAAGGGACGGGCGAGAGCACCCGACGCACATGTTGTTGTCGCAAAGTATGGAATTATCCAGACGCTTGTCGCCAAAGCGCTGCTACTTCATACACATGACGCACGACATAGATTACGAGGTAGACGGAAAGCATTTAGATAGTTGGATGGAATTTTCGTATGATGGATTGATTGTTGATGTTTAAAGCCTTAAAAAGTCAAAGTCTTTAAATCATTTTTAGACGAAAGGGCGCGATAAATCGCGCCCTTTCATAGGATATGCGGGGCTAACTTGTTTATCTCGGCGAAGCCAAACCCCGCATATATAAAATCAAAATCAAAAGGAAAACATTAAATTATGGAACAGTACAAAAAAGACTTCATCGAGTTCATGGTGCGCTCCAAAGTCCTGACGTTTGGCGACTTTGTCACCAAAAGCGGACGGCACACGCCGTTCTTTGTCAATACCGGCGGCTATAGTTCCGGACGGCAGATGGATATGCTCGGACGCTACTATGCCGAGGCGATTAGCCAGAATTTGCGCGACGGGTTCGACGTCCTCTTCGGACCGGCTTACAAGGGGATACCGCTTGCGGCGGCGGCGTCAATAGCGCTTAGCGCCCACTACTCGCGGGACGTGTCGTTCTGCTTCAACCGCAAGGAGGTTAAGGATCACGGGGAGGGCGGGGTGATGGTGGGGCATAAGATCGGCGCGGGGGATCGGGTGGTGATCATAGAGGACGTCGTCACGGCGGGGACTTCGGTGCGCGAGTCGGTGGGGCTCATAAAGGGCGCGTCGCCGGAGGCGTCGGTCGTCGGGCTTGTCGTCTCCGTTGACAGGATGGAACGCGGGCAGGGGAACGTCAACGCCCTCGAAGAACTCAGCGAGGAGTTCGGGTTCGAGGCGTTTTCTATCGTGAACCTCAACGAAGTCATGGGGTACCTGCACAACAGGGTTATAGACGGGGTCGTCGCGCTTGACGACGCGGCGGCGGAGCGCATATCGGCGTATAGGAGAGAGTTCGGATGCCGGTGATACTTTCAAAGCTGCTTGTGACGGTGGTCAATCCGGTGGGTCTGACGCTTTTGTTTTTGGCGTTCGGGATGCTGTTTACGTTTGTTTGGCGCAAGGCGAGGGTTGCGGCTGTGTTTTTCGTCGTCGGTTTTGCGTTGCTGTTCGCGTTCAGCTTGCCCGTCACCGCGCATTTTCTCATGCGCGGGCTTGAGGGGCGCTATGAGCCGCGGACCGAGTACGATCCCGTGTCGGCGGTGGTGCTTCTGGGCGGGTTTACGAGGGGCAATGTTCCTCCGCGCTTGTACGTTGAGACTAATATAAACGCCAACCGCGCCTTCGGCGCGATGCGTGTGTTTAAGCAGGGGGCGGCGTCAAAGATGGTGTTGACGGGCGGGCTTTTGGAGTTGACGACCAGCGGGGAGGTATCCGAGGCGGCTTGCATGTTTGATTTGCTGAGCGAGCATTTCGGCATGGATTCCGCGGATGTGATCTTTGAGAGTATGTCGCAGAATACCAGGGATAACGCCCGGTACACGCGGGAGGCGCTCACGGCGGCAGGGCTTGGGCTTGATATAATACTCGTGACGAGCGCCTATCACATGCCGCGCTCGGTGGCGGTTTTTGAAAAGGCCGGTTTCACGGTGACGCCCGCCCCGGCGGGTTTCTTCGCCGACAGCAAATTCAGCCTCAAACCGCTTATGTGGTTACCGAGCCCCGCGCCGGTTTTCGAGTCGTCGATCGCGCTGCGCGAGTACGTGGGGATGGCCGTATACAAGGCGCTGGGGTGGATATGAGCGCGCGCAACGACTTCCACGTGCACTCCAATGAGTCCGACGGCCAGCTCAGCCCTGAAATGCTGATAGACGCCGCCATAGGGAACGGCGTGTCTGTTATCGCGATCTGCGACCACGACACGACCGCCGGTGTGCGGCGCTTCGTGCAGTACGGGCGCAGCCGCAACATAAAGGCCATGTCTGGGATAGAGCTCTCGGCCAAGTGGCGCGGCGGGAATTGCCACTTGTTGGGCATCGCGGTGAACGACGGCCACGAACCGTTGGAGTCCGTCCTGAGAAAGACGCGTGAGAGCCGCGACAGGCGCAATTCGCTTATCTTGGAAAAGCTCGCGGCGCTTGGGATAAACATAAGCCCCGAACAACTGCAAAGCGAGGCGGGAGGCGAGGTCGTCGCCCGCCCGCACATAGCCACCGCGCTGCTGAAGGGCGGTCACGTAAACTCCATTCAGGAGGCTTTCGCCAAATACCTGTCGCACGACGCGCTGGCGTACGTAGACAGGTTCAGGCTCGAACCCGCGGACGCGGTGAAACTTCTGCGCGACGCCGGGGCGTTCGTGGCGCTGGCCCACCCGCGCCAGATGTCCCTCGGGAACTCGGAGCTCTTCGACGCGCTGATAACGTTGAAGAAAGCCGGACTGCAGGGAGTGGAGGTCTACTCGCCCGACACCTCGGACGAGCAGATACACGCCTACGGCGAGATGGCGTCGGCGCTCGGGCTTCCGCCGACGGGAGGCTCGGATTTCCACGCCCCCGGGCGCGGCGGGCGGGAGATCGGGTTCTATCGGGCCGGGGTGCCGATACCGGAGATCAGGATTCCCGGGCTGGTTTAGGCGGATAGTCCGTCCTCACTCAATCTTTTACGCAGCGGACGGAAAGCCCGCAGTCCTTGTGATTGCTTTGCTCTTCCAGACGGTCGTCGATAAAGCTCGCGTGCCGGCCGTAGGCGCTGAGGTTGTCTTCCTCGGTGGCCGTCCACCAGCTGCCGTTCTCGCCGAGGCGGTTGTATTGGTCGTTGAAAAGCATGCGGCTGGAGCCGGACAAGGCGTTGAACCCGAAATTATCCGTGCCGTTGCTGCTCTTACACGGTTTATCGCCGTCAGAGCCGCAGAAATCACTCCATCCGCTCGTTGATTTCAGCGTCTTGCCGGCTATGCCGCTGCCTCCGTAAGCGCCGGAACCTCCGGCGGCTTTAGCCAGAACCGCCCACTCGTCGCGGGTCGGCAGATGCCAGCCGGTCGGGCAAACCATCTTCGCCGCCGTTGACCAATTGTACAGCCTGCCGTATTTTTTGCAGTTGGATTCCGCGTCGCTGTGGCACCACGAAGTGCCCGTCTTGATATTCATATTCTCAGCCGTCCACGTCTTGCCGCCTATCGTTACCGTTTTGTACGTCTGCCCGTTTCTGCTGTCGGTAAACGTCCCCTTTTGCGCCGACGCCGCGACCGTCGCGATCGCTTTTACCGTCGCCGCCGGTATTACAGGCGTCTCCGGCGCTGCCGCCGCCGTTGTTCCCGCCGTCCCCGCCTCGGCAGTCTCTTTCATATAATCGGCAAGCTCAAGACGCGTGAAATCGGCGATTTTTCGTAGCAGTATCGGTTCTTCCATTGTAAAGGTCGTCCATGTTTCTTTGCATTTCTTGCCTTTCGGGCACTCTTTCACCAATTTCTTTTTCGCCGGGAAATTGATGCTTGTCGCCCCCTTAGTGTTACCGACGTCAACGTCATAACCGATCAATTCAAACTCGGAGTTTCTGTAGCGGAACGTGAAGGTCTCTTTCGGTTGAGGGTCTTTGCCCCATTGGTAATAAATATAAAAATTACCCTTTGCGATATTAAACGAGATCGATCTGTAACCGCAGGCGCCGCAATCTTCCGAACCCTTCGACCCCAAGCCTTTGATGTTTTCCAGCGCGAGCTTGTAATCGCCGCCGTCTTTAAAGAAGATCATAACGCCGCGTCCGGGATAGTCGTCGGACGCCTCTTCGATGATGAGGGCGTAGTCGTCCGCGCCGTCCCCGTTCAAATCGCCGCGAAATATCTGTTTCGCGTCGTCGATGGAATGGAGACGATGTCCCGCCGGAATCCGCTTGATAAGTTTCTGCTCGTCAGCCGCCGTTTGCGCCCACGCCCCCGACGACCAACTCATAATAATCACTATCGCGCAAACAGCCGCCCGTAAGACTGCTAACCTTGAAAGCAACATAGCATTCGCTCCTTCAGTTAAAAATGAAAAAAGTATACCATACATCATAAATATATATTATTCCATAAAGTCAAAATTTTTTTAAATCAAAATCTTTTAAAATCTTTTTTAGACGAAGCCTTCGGCTTCATAGGATATGCGGGGCTAAACCCCGCATATATAAAATCAAAATCAAAGTCAAAGGCTTTTTTCTTTTGACTTTGACTTTATATGCGGGG
>JAITFI010000087.1 GCA_031281485.1 Chitinispirillales bacterium
GTCGCGGCGGCGATTGCGGGGGCTTTCGCCGGAGAGCCGTCTTTCGGAACGTTCACCGACAATAGGGACGGGCAGACGTACAAGACTGTGAAGATTGGGACGCAGACTTGGATGGCGCAGAATATCAATTATCAGACCAAAGGCGGGTCTTGGTGCTATAATAATAAAGCCGATAATTGCAAGAAGTACGGCAGACTATACGATTGGATGACTGCTAAAACAGTATGTCCTAAAGGATGGAAGTTGCCGTCTCGCGAGGATTGGGATTCTTTGGGGCAAGCGGTAGGAGGCAAGAGAAAACCGAATGATGTGGGTAATATTGATTGGTACGGCGCGGGCAAGAAGTTGAAATCTAAGAGCGGGTGGAAGAAAAACGGAAATGGTACTAATGATTACGGATTTTCGGCCTTGCCGGGCGGCCTCCGCAACTACTACAATGGCTCGTTCAGCAATGCCGGCTACTACGGCTACTGGTGGACGGCTACGGAGTACGATAGCGGCAACGCCTACGACCGGAACATGTACGACCACGACGACAACGTGTACGAGTACGACAACGACAAGGACTACGGCTTTTCGGTGCGTTGTGTCGCCGACAACCCATGATTTATATTACTGCTTACCCATTAACCTAAAGGATCAACCATAATGCGCAAACTCATACTGACTACGGCGGCGATCGCGGCGGCTTTCGCCGGAGAGCCGTCTTTCGGAACATTCACCGACAACAGGGACGGGCAGACGTATAAGACGGTGAAGATTGGCAAACAGACTTGGATGGCGCAGAATCTGAATTATCAGACGGATAGTTCTTGGTGCTATGAAAACAGCGTCGATAGTTGCAACAAATACGGCAGGTTGTACGACGGGTGGACCGCGAAAAAGGTTTGCCCCGCCGGATGGAAGTTACCGTCTAATCAAGAATGGGAGAATTTGGTGACGACGGTGGGTGGAAGAAAGACCGCCGGCAAAAAGTTGAAGTCAAAAAGCCGTTGGAACGAAAATAAGGAGATGAACGGCAACGGTACGGATGATTTCGGCTTTTCGGCCTTGCCAGGCGGCGGTCGGGCCTCTGATGGCAGTTTCTACCACAACGGCAACGACGGCTACTGGTGGACGGCTACGGAGCGATGGGACTACTACGCCTACCGCCGATATATGTACTACGCCTACGACAGCGTGGGCGAAGACGACAACCTCAAGAGTTTCGGGTTTTCCGTCCGTTGCGTCGCCGACAACCCATGATTTATATTACTACTTACCCCTTACCCCAAAGGATCAACCATAATGCGCAAACTCTTACTGACTACGGCAGCGGTCGCGGCGGCGATTGCAGTGGCTTTCGCCGCAGAGACGGATTTCGGAACATTCACCGACGTAAGAGACGGGCAAAAGTACCGGAAGGTAGGCGCGAGATGAAAAAAATATTCGTTATTACGCAGATTATAATTATCGGATGTATCTCAAACGGCTGCGTACTGCTGCATCTACGTCCGGAGCCGGGGCGGAGATACTATCAGGGATATATCTATACATTAGAAGGTCAACCGATTCAGGGTTTAAGGGTAATCGCCGTCGATTCATCGGGAGGGATAACAGATAAACGCGGTTATTTTAAGTTTAAACAGACATGTTGGAGCGGCGATCTGGCTGTCATCCTTCCCGATGAATCGGAAGAGAAAACTATTGATTTCATTGACTTGTGCAGGTTCGGCCGCCGACGTTTGCATTGGAAGCCATTCCCGTGGCAAAAAGATCCGCTAAACGGTTGTTTTGACGAGAGAGAAGCTGACACTTTTTTTGTTGACATGGATTGCAAGTGGAAAAGCAACAGAGTACTGCAAGGACAAAAACGCGCAACCAAAAGGGTTCTACGGAAATCGGTAGCGCTGGCGAATTGTTTACCAAACGCCGCCGAGCCGTCGTTCGGGACGTTCACCGATGAAAGAGACGGGAAGACGTATAAGACGGTAACGATTAACGGGCAAACGTGGATGGCGCAGAATCTGAACTTTGAGCCGCCGTCGGACATATCCGGGTGCTACGAAGACAAAAATTGCAATCAATACGGCAGATTGTACGATTGGAAGACGGCGAAGCGGGTTTGTCCTGACGGATGGAAATTGCCGAATGATGAGGATTGGGAAAAGTTGGTGGAGACGGCGTGCGGGAAAGAGTTTGCCGGCAGTACGTTGAAATCAAAACGCAGATGGAATGAAACGGATAAAGGAGAAAACGGCAACGGTACGGATAATTTCGGATTTTCGGCCTTGCCCGGCGGCAAACGGTACCCCATATCCAACTGCGGTTGCGAAAATAACGATATCGGCACATTCGGCTATTGGTGGATTGCTAAACCGACGGACTCTTTGGGTTACATGGGTTACAAATCCGGCTACCTGCGCATGAATAATTACGACGACGGGATATCAGTGTACAGCGACAACCGAGACCTTAACTGGTATTCCGTGCGCTGCATCGCGGACGGAAGTTCGATCCCATCGGAATGAATACACGGGGAACACTTCAAACTGATTAATCATTTAAAATAACTCCAAATTTACGGGCGTAATCCTTAACCGACGTGATGGGCTTTAGCTTCCCCGCCGCTATCTGCTCCATCGCCTCGGCGGACTCCTTTTTTAACTCCCGGACAAATTCGTCGGAATATACCTCGACTTCTAACTCGCCGAACGAGGCTTGGGGGGGGGTTGTCGTAATCATGGTTAAATCCTCCTTTATTAAAAAATACTTATTAATTATCCAAAATGCAAGAGTTGGTTAAAAAAATACGCAATTCATTCCGCCACCGAAAGTGGTCGGGTTTTCTTTTGCGCCATGCGTATAATATACATTATAGGCACACCGTTTGGCTCCAAAAAACCGATTTCCGGAAGTATCCGGTCGGCGAATCGGCGGGACGGGTCAAAGAGCGACCAAGCCTCGCCGGGCGGGCTGATCGATCCACCCGCCGCGCCCCCGCTACGCCCGTTTTCAGCCTCAAACCGCCCCCCACCATTAAAATTAAGCCCACCCGCCCTTGGCTTTTATTATATTTAGTAAGGTAGGGGTAGGACTAGAGCGCATAACCTAACCTCAAAAAAAACGTAACGAGGGGCGAAAGGAGCGGTTTATGAATAGCGGCAGAGGGGTGAGGTGGGCGCTGTTGGTCGTTACCGCGGCGATAATGGTGGGATTGGGAGTGATTGAGCCTCGTAATAAATTAGTGCGGATGCCGTCGCGCTTCAATCCGTATCAGGCGGAAATGTGTGAGCGCGAACACGATAGTACGCAGGTTTTGCCGGAGTCCGAGAGCGTGGCGAGCATACAAGGTAACACATAAATCACGCAAAAAATCCCCCGCCGCGCCCGTTTTCAGCCTCAAACCGCCCCAGCCCCCATTAAAATTAAGCCCGCCTGCCTTTGGCTTTTATTATATTTGATAGGGTAAGGGAGGTTTTTATGAATTTTAAAATTGAATTCGAGCAGGAAACAGACGGCCGCTGGATAGCGGAGATTCCGGAAATCCCCGGGGTTATCGTATACGGGGCGACTCCGTCGCAGGCCGGAGCCAAAGCCAAAGCGTTGGCGTTGCGAGTTTTGGCGGATAGGATGGAAAATTAGGTCCGAAAATACTTGCAAGGATATCTAATTAACACCCGACGATTTATAGTATAAAATCAATAACCAATAACAGAATACACCTTTATAACATGAACAAAAGAAGCACAAAAGCCAAAGGCGCAAACACAAAAAGCGTCAAAAGCTCACGGGCAAAACCGAGCAAACCCGGCTACTTCGGGCGTTTCGGCGGCACGTTCGCTCCCGAGACGCTTATGCCGGCGCTTGCCGAGGTGCGGGAGGCTTACGGGCGGTTTCGCGACGACGAGCGGTGGCAGGCGGAGTACGGGCGGCTGCTATCCACCTACTGCGGGCGGGCCACGCCGCTTTACGAGGCGGTGAACCTCGGGGAGCGGCTCGGCGGGCGGGCGCGGATCTTCCTCAAGCGCGAGGATCTGAACCACACGGGGGCGCACAAGATCACAAACGCGTTGGGGCAGGCGCTTTTGGCGCGGTTTATGGGCAAGGAGCGGCTGATCGCGGAGACGGGGGCGGGCCAGCACGGCGTGGCCACGGCCACGGCGGCGGCGCTTTTGGGGATGGAGTGCGACATATTCATGGGGACCGTGGACATGCAGCGGCAGCTGCCGAACGTCTACCGGATGAACCTGCTCGGCGCGCGCGTGGTGCCCGTGGACAGCGGCGGACGGACGCTCAAGGACGCGGTCAACGAGGCTATGCGCGACTGGACGCGGACGGTCAGGAATACGCACTACGCCTTCGGGTCGGCGCTGGGGCCGCATCCGTTCCCGACCATCGTTCGGGATTTCCAGTCGGTCATCGGGCGGGAGTGCCGCGAGCAGATACGGGCGGCGGCGGGGAGGCTGCCCGACGAGGTCGTCGCCTGCGTCGGCGGCGGGTCGAACGCCATCGGGATATTCAGCGCCTTTATTAAGGATAAGGGCGTTAGGCTCACGGGCGTGGAGGCTGGCGGGTTTGGGCTTCGTGGGTCGCAGCACGCGGTGAGGCTGACGCCGTCGCCGTATTCAAGATTAGGGATACTGCACGGGGCGTATTCATACGTCTTACAGGATAAGGACGGGCAGATCGCGGACACGCACTCGGTCTCGGCGGGACTGGATTACAGCGGCGTGGGGCCGGAGCACGCCCACCTCTTTGAGAGCGGACGCGCCAATTACACATACGCCACGGACGAGGAGGCGGTGGGGGCGTTCAGGCTGCTCTGCGAGGCGGAGGGGATCATTCCGGCGCTCGAATCGTCGCACGCGGTAGCTTACGCGGTGAAGCACGCGCCTAAAATGGCCGCCGGATCCGTCGTTGTTGTGAACCTGTCGGGGCGCGGCGACAAGGATATGGATTCTGTCGCGAAATTTTTGGAGGCGCGGAAAAAATGAACAGATACGAAGAGGCGTTTAAAATGGCAAAGGCCCGCCGCGAGTCGGCGCTGATACCGTTCGCCGTTGCAGGCGACCCGGGGCCGGATGCGTTCTTGGATGTGATTAAGGCCTACGTCGACGGCGGGGCGGACGTTCTTGAGATCGGGTACCCGTTTTCCGATCCGGTGGCCGACGGGCCGGTGAACCAGCGGGCGTCGCAACGGGCTATAAAAGCAGGACTCAACCACTCGCTCTTTTTCTCGCTTGTAAAGGAGATCCGCTCGTTTACCGACATACCCATAGGGTTGTTGACATACGCGAATACGATCAATCACCTCGGCGCGGAGGCATTCTGCAAAAAGGCGGAGCGGGCGGGTATCGACAGTATCCTGACCGCCGATATGCCGCCGGAGGAATCTATTGATCTTGACACGCAGATGCGCAAACACGGGATAGGCCGCGTGTACATAGTGAGCGAACTCACCCCTGACGACAGGATGCGCTACATCGGCAACCGCGTTGACTCTTTCGTTTACGTGGTGAGCCGTCCGGGGGTTACGGGGGCGGACGCCGCGCTCAGTTCATCCGTAAAGACGACGTTGACACGCCTGAAACGCGTAACAGACAAACCGGCGGCGGTGGGTTTCGGAATCGCCACGCCGAAACACGTACGCGAGGTAACAGGGGCCGGGGCGCAGGGCGTGATTGTGGGCAGCGCGCTGGTCAATATGATTGAGGACGCGGTCAACAAGGGCAAGAGTCCGGCGCGGGCGCTTAAGAAGAGGGTCAGCGAACTAAAGGCGGCGACACGCCATGCCTGAACTCAACTTAAACGACATCGCCGCGCGCTTAGAGAGCCTTGAGGAGACGATCATTCACCGCCTGATAGACCGCGCTCAGTGGCGTCTTAATGACAACGCCTACTTGCAAGGCGCAAGCGGCTTCCCCGGAGCGGAGCAACGTTCCCTCTTTGAGTTGCGCCTGCACAGCCAAGAGGAGATGGACGCGAAGTTCGGGCGCTTCTGCGTGCCGGAGGAGAGGCCGTTCAACAGAGACTTGCCAAAGCCGCTGCGCGCGGTCAGCCTCCCCGACACCGGCGTTAATCTGAAAGATTACGATACCGTAAACCTGACGGAACCGTTACTGAACAGTTACATGTTGATTCTACCGAAGATCTGTCTCGCCGGCGACGACGGCCAATACGGATCAAGCGTGGAGCACGACGTCTACGCCATACAAGCGATAGCGCGACGCGTTCACTACGGGGCGATCTACGTGGCGGAGAGCAAGTTCAGGCAAGACCCGGAGGGCTACAAAAAATTGGTAGAAACGCGTAACCGCGACGGACTGATGGAAAGATTGACACGCAAAGATGTAGAGAAGAAAATCATTGAGCGCGTAAAGACCAAAGTAAAGAATCTGCAAGCGAAAGTAAACAAGTCTATAAGGAACACGGTGAGATATGAACCGATTATCGTTTATTACAGAGATCTTCTGATTCCGCTCACCAAGCATGGGGAGATTGTTTATCTGTTTAATCGCGTGGAGAATGATTCCGTACAAAACTAACCGTACATATATGCAAGAACCTAAAACAATAACCATATACAGCGTAGGCCTGATTGGCGGCTCTATCGGCGCGGCTCTTAAAGCGTCCGGCTTCGGCGGACGTATCGTCGGGCTGTCGTCGGAAAAGGGTATCAATACCGCGTTAAGCCGCAACCTGATCGACGAAGGCCATCCGTACTCCGATTTGTCAACAGTCGTCAAACAAACCGATCTGCTGATCCTCTGCTCCCCCATCCTAACTATTATTGATACGATAAAGATATTGGGTGAAATGGAACTGCCGAACGGCCTTGTCATTACCGACATCGGCAGTACGAAACGGGCAATCGTAGACGCCGCCAATAAATATCTCCCGCCGCAAGTAAAATTCATCGGCGGCCATCCGATGGCCGGTTCCGAGAGGAGCGGCCCCGATGCGAGCGATCCGAATCTATTTTCCGGCGCCGTGTACGTCTTAACCCCGGCGGATAAAAATGACACAAGCGCGATTGATTCTCTATCGACGTTTCTTCGCAAATACCTACGCTGCCGCACGGTGGCATTCGACCCGGCGACACACGACTCGGTAGTAGCCGCGGTGAGCCACCTGCCGCACATATTGGCAAGCGCGTTGGTGCTATGCGCGCACGAGCGTGAAAAATCAATACCCGGTACGTTGACATTAGCGGCAAGCGGCTTTAGAGACGTGACGCGTATCGCCTCGGCTAAGTATGATATTTGGCATGACATATTCGCGACAAACAAGGAAGCGATCATTCCGCTGATAGATTCATATATAAATATATTGAACGAACTTAAAACGCTGCTGTCAAACGACGCTTTAAAGGAGCGGTTTGAGGAAGCGAGATCAATTAAAGAATCAATGCAGACACTTACGTAGATTTCAATAAACATATTATTTGTTTTTTGTTCGTGCGGTTAGTGTGGTTAGTGGTTAATAATTTGACTTTTATCTTTTGACTTTAAAGGAACCAAAAAAAATGATAATTCTACACCCCGCGAAAAATATGCAGGGAAAATTCCGCCTCCCCCCGTCTCCCGACCTGATCTACATGGCCGCCCTCGCCGCGTGCGCCGCCAAGCTGAGCGTCAACATCGGCGGCGTAAGCAACGACGGCGCCGTCATTGACGAGATTCTGCGCTCGCTCAATGGTCACGCGGATATCAATTTGGTTGATTCAACCCTGTCAATATCCCCAAAATCAATCAATCCGGCTGACAATACCGATGTCAATACTAATAGCGGCGAAGAAGCGCTTCTGCTGACCATCCCCGACTCGCTGCTCCCCTACCGCACCGTCTACCTCTTCATGGGCTTAGGGATGGGCAAGACCGTAGTGTCGCGATCCACTCCGCCGAGGCAGATTACAGACTTTATCGCCCGCGCGAAGAGAATAGGCATCAACATAGAAACCGTTGACGTCGGTGAAGCCACCGGACTGCGGACGCTCTCTTTTGACAGCGGCATAGCCGAAAGCTCCTGCCCTAACGAAGACGACTGCGCCGCTCTGTTGGCCTTTCTCTTGGGGAAACGTGATAAACTGACCTTCTCCATCACCGACTACCATTTGTCAACGCCATTGCGCCGTTTGGCCCACGCGCTTGGACTCTCCGTGAACGCGAGACAATGCGTGTCTTCAGACGAAGACGCGGAGATGGCTAAACGCTTAAGATTTATGCGTGGGAAACAGAGGAGCCCGGAGGCGCAGAGTCAGCAGAGTTTTATTGTGGAGGCGGATTTTTCAACAATCAACGCCGATACCGCGAATGCCATAAACATCACGGTCCCCGGCGACGAAACGCTCGCCGCTGCCCTCATCACCGCCAAGGCCCTCGTTCCCAAGGGAGACTTTGAACTCTCGAACGTGGCGCTTGACCCTTGGGCCTCGCAAGCCGCCTCGTTCCTGAAGAAGATGGGCGCGAAAATCAACATGGACGAACAAACCAAGACCGCCTTCGGACCGGCGGGCACGGTAACTGTGCAGAAGTCGGAGCGCGTAGGAAGGAAGGCGCGCTGCATCCCGCTGTACCACTACTTAGGGCAGCTGCCCTGCATGACGATAGCGGCGGCCTTCGCGGAGGGCAAGTCGGTCTTCAGAGACTTGGAACCTATGCGCCTCTTCGATCCCGACGGATTGGAACAACTGGAACAATGCCTGAGGCCGCTCGGCATACGCCACGGCGAAATGCCGGACGGCATGGTGATAGAGGGCGCGAAGGAGTTTGACGGTTTCGACATATCGGAAGCTCTACCGGCGCACATTGCAGTCGCCTTTTGCGTGGCGGGGGTCAAGTGCGTAGGTAAAACGTCTATAGCGGATGATTTTGTGGTTGCGCGGTGGCCGGATTTTGAAAAAATGATAAACGAGATTTTTGAATTCAGGGGAAAATAGGAATTATCAATGCATCAGAAAAACATAAATACATTCGGTATCGTCTCATTCAAAAAAACGCCGGCTGTCGCCGACGTATTGGAGCGTATTCGCGTATGGGCATCGGGCAACGGCGCGGAGGTTATATATCACCCTATACTCGCAAGCCAACTTCCGTTAAGCGAACATGTCGAGACATCCGAGACAGTTTTTCTTGACAAATGCGACGCCATCGTATCGGTCGGCGGAGACGGGACATTTCTCTCCGTGGCGCGGATGAGCGGATTCTCCGAGAAGCCTATCGTGGGAATGAATTTGGGCGGACTTGGATTTTTGACCGACATAGGCCCTGAGGATTTGGAGGAACATCTCGGGAAGATCAGGCGCGGCGACTATACCACAATCAGCCGTATGGTAATAGAGGCCCGCGTCCTGCGCGGCGGCACTGAGTTTCACCGATTCAAAGCGTTGAACGACATCTACATAAACCGCGTCAACGTGCCAAAATTGGCCTCGATCTCCGCTTGGTGCGGCGACGCGTTCATCACCGACTTCTTCGCCGACGGAATCATCGTCGCCACGCCGAGCGGCTCAACGGCATACTCCCTCTCAGCGGGCGGCCCGATAGTCGAACCCTCCGTACAAGCGTTCCTGCTGACCCCTATATGCCCGCACTCCCTAACGGAACGCCCGCTGATACTGCCGGCAGACGTCAACATCAAATTGATAGTGAACGACAAAAACCCAGACCTGCTGCTGACCGCGGACGGCCTTGAATCCTTCAACCTCCACTCCGGCGACGAGGTGATCGTCTCCTACAGCGGTGTAAGAAAAAATTTGATTCAATTAGCGGAAAAATCCTATTTTTCATTACTCCGAGAGAAATTAGGATGGGGACGGGGGTATAAGAAAGGCAGCGATCAATAATGCTTCGCGAACTTCGCATAAAAAACTTAGCGCTGATAGAAAACCTCACCCTCGATTTCCATTCCGGCTTCACCGTCTTCACCGGCGAGACCGGCGCGGGAAAATCCATCATCATCGGCGCCATCGGGCTTTTACTTGGCGAACGGGCCTCCTCCGAGATGATACGCAGCGGGTACGAGGACGCCGAGGTCAGCGGGTCGCTCGACATAGAAAATATCCGCCACAAACTACGCGAGTTTTTGCGCGAGGCAAGTATCGACGCCGAAGACGGCAGCCTCATAATCCGCCGCAATATCTCAAAGTCCGGCAAGAACAAAATACACGTCAACCAAGTCCCGTTGCCGTTATCAACCCTAAAAGCTCTCGGCGACTTACTGATAGACCTGCACGGACAGCATGACCACCAATCATTACTGAACGAGGACACACACGCCGACATCGTGGACGCCCTGCCGGAAGCGTCAACCGCCAAAGCGGTCTACGCATCATCATACAACGCCCACACCGCCGCGGCGCAAAGCTTACGCGACGCGCAACGAGCGGCTCGGGAGCTTGCCGACAAAAAAGACGTTCTTGAATTTCAATATAAAGAACTCTCCGCCCTCAATCCCAAACAAGGCGAGGAAACGGCGCTCGAACAAGAACTCTCCCTCCTGTCAACCGCCGCGCAACGCTCCGAATGCGTGAGCGGCATACTGACGCTCTTAGGCTCGGACGACATCGGCGCGGCAGGCGGCGGCGAACCGATACAGAAAAGACTGTCGCAAATCAACCGCAAATTAGAGGCGCTCTGCAAACACGACCCTTCCGCCGCCCCGTATATAAACGAAATAGAATCCGCCATGTCAATCTGCTCCGACTTGGATATGTTTTGCAGCAAATACTTAGAAACGACGGACGACGCTGCCGGCAGCGAAAGCAGGATTGAGGAGATCAACTCGCGGCTGGCCAAAATACAGCGGCTCAAGAAAAAGTATTCATGCACAATGGACGAACTGATTGATAAACGCGAACAGTTGGAAAAAGATTTGTCACTGCTCAACAATACCGACGCGGATATGGAACTATTAGAGAAAAAAGCCGAGAAAGCGCGTAAAGAGTGCGTAGACTCCGCCGCCGTGTTGACATCGTCGCGCCAAAAAGCCATCGATACGTTCGACAAAGAGGTAACGCGCCGAATGGAACTCTTAGGCTTCGTCGGCGGCTCGCTCACCACCGAGTTAACGCCGCTAACAGAACCTACCCCAAACGGTATGGACGCGATACGCTTCTTGGTGAGAACGAACCCCGGCGAACCGTTCCTGCCGCTCGCAAAAACAGCCTCCGGCGGCGAGGCCTCGCGACTTATGCTGGCCGTCAAATCCATACTCGCCGCGCACGACGAAATCCCCGTGCTAATCTTCGACGAAATCGACACCGGCATAGGCGGCGTTCTGGCAGGAGAAGTCGCCAAAGCCCTATATTCCCTCTCGTCAACGCACCAAGTGCTATGCATATCGCACCTGCACCAAATAGCCTCGGTGGCGGACAACCACTACCGCGTGGCCAAAAGGGTAGACGGCGGGCGGACGGTGACGGAAGTAGAACGGCTGAACGGCGAACAAAGAACGCTGGAAATCGCTCGGATGCTTGGCGGGGCGGATTCGGAAGCGGCGGTCAAACACGCGGCGGAGTTGCTAAAAAAGCGGCAGACTTTAACCAAAAACCTATAATGCCGTATTGCAAAAATATTGATAATGAATCTTTCGCGTGTATAAACCGCGCTACCCGCCAACTTCTTTAGCCGCCCGATAGATGTTATCGAATAACTTCTCCAACAGCTCGTAAGGCGTGGACGAAAAAGCTACCCGCAACAGATCGTATAGGGCTATAACGCCGGTATCGTACCTCTCAAGCAGCGTCCGCCTGACCTCCTCAGCTTTTCCGCTCAGCACCTTCAGACATAGGAAGTACCCGGAATTGAACGGCAGCGGGCGGATGTACTCGGCGTACTCTTTGCGGCTGTCCAAGATATCCTTTATCTTCCTATACCGGCGCAATAGGATCTGATATTTCTCCTCTTTTTCTTTTTCGTACGCGGGCGACTTGTAGGCGTTGAGCAGAAGCGTTTGCCCGACGCTCGACGAGCTTGACGTGCTGCCCCTGATGCTGCCGCCGAGTTTCGACTCCATTGCGCCGTAGAAGGCCGCGCCGCCGCGGGCGGTGGCGATGGTTACAAAGCCTATGCGCATACCCCAAGCGTAATCTTCCTTTGTAGGGCCGTCTATCTTGACGGCGAGGATGCGCTCGTGAGCGTCGGCGAGCAGGGAGAAGATCGATTCCTTAAAGATGCCATCCTCAAAGACGAGGCCGAAGTAGGCGTCGTCGATGAGCGCAACGACATTGTTGCCCTTGTCCGCCGCCTCCACGAGGATATCCGCGACGGCCTTGGCCTCGGCGACGGTGGGGGTGTAGCCGGTCGGGTTGTTGGGAAAGTTGAGGACTACGATCTTCTTGCCGGGCGGGCCGGACAGGAGTTTGTCGCGAAGGGCGTCTGTGTTGAAGCCGTTTGAGGCGTTGAACATCGAGTAGGTGTCGAGTTGCGCCCCGTGAGCGTATGTGAAGATGAGGTTGTAGTTTTCCCAGAAAAAGTCCGGGGTAATGACGCTGTCTCCCTCATCGAGGAATAGGTAGGCGGCGGCGTAGAGTCCGTGGGTGAGGGCGGCGGTCACGACCGGGGTGCTGATCCCGTCGGGGCGCAAGGCCGGGTTCTTCTTTAGGATCATGCCGCGCCACGACTTTCTTAGCTCCGGCTTGCCGAGGTTGGGCGCGTAGGAGAGGATGCCGTCCCCGCCGCCGGGTATCTGGGAGACCACGGACGGGAGCTGCATGACCCCGCCGCGGTCGTCGAGAGCGATCCCGATGGTGGCGTTTATGTCGGCGCCGGCGGCTTGGGCGGTCTGCGCCAAGATGCCGGCTGTCGGGAAGAATATGCGCTTCCCCTTTTGGGAGAGCATGTCGAAGACGTGGGGGTTGGCGTCCTGAATTATACGGTTAAGTTCGTCGGCTTGGGCGGACATTTTTTTACTTTTCTTTTAGTGTTTGTGTTGATTTTACGGGTTTGGTTCATAAAACTAATATAAAATAATATGTTTCCTAACGAAAGTCAATAAAGTCAAATTCTTTAAATAAAAATCAAATTCATTTAAGGGGAGGGCTACGCCCTCCCTCGCTCCAACCAAAATGGCTTCGCCATTTTGTTTTCCGCTACCCACCCTGCGGGGCTCCGCCCCGCAACGCCCCGACAAGTAAACATGCGCCGCTTCGCGGCGCGGTAAGTCAAAATCAATATACTTTCATTTTAATCCTGCTTTAAAATTGAAAATTGTGCTGCCGTCAATTCTTATATTTTGTTTATACCCGCTCATCAACGCCCCCATCAATTCATAGCTTGGCTCATGGAATGATAGGTCGATTAAAAAGTCGTTCACACCGCACTCGGAGAGTTTTTTGCGTTTGGCGAAGAGGCATACGGGCGTCTTGGGTAGCGTATAGCAGAGGTCGTTTTTGGTCGATACGAAGAACGCGCCGCCGTGGGGATCGACCGCCGTTTCACCGCAGGGGAGGGGTGGCTTAATCCTTGATATGAAGAGCGGCGGCCTGCCGTAGATCGGGGCTACGCCGGATATGGCGTTCGACACGGGGGGCGGGTAGACGCTGTCTCTGATGTTCAGGTACTCGTCCTCCCACGAAAAGATGAACCTGCTGACACCGCGTCCCGAAAGCTCCACTTGGGTGAAGCGGTTCAGACACCACAATAGGGAGTCCGAGATAATCCGCTCCGCGCCTTTTACGAGCGGAAAGTGACCGACGTTTGAGACGGTAAAGGAGCGTAGGCCTACGGATAGGCACTTCTCAACAATACCGCGCCATAGCGCCAATTTCAGCTCTTCGATGAAGGGCGGCAGGGCTACGGATATACGCGAACGCCAAATCTTTACGACATCGTGGGAGTTGATTAACGATTCAAGCTCGCCGAGGTCGGCGTCGAAGATCAGGCGTTGGCAGGGGGTGGCGGTTAGGAAGTCTAACCATTGCAGGCGGTCGGCTTTGAACCATAGCGTGGGTTTTATTGCTGGGTTTTGATTGACGGCGCTGTCAGGATCATGTCGCGGCGTCAGACTATCGGCTATTCTTTTGGCGGCCGGATAGGTCGGTTTTATGTTGACAATGGTATTAATACTATTATTATTGATACTTGTATTAACATCTGTATTGATACTCGCTTTGCCGATTAGAAAGACGCTGTCGCCTGTCGTACACTTTATCGGTTGTGACGGTGTGATTTTTATCCGACGATCATCATTATCACCAATTAATTGACAACTTGCCGCTTTACACGCAATACCTTCAAACCCGTCTTTCGGATGGATACGCAAACGGTCGTTTTTCTCTATTGTCAATGTATCATCCGCATTAATATTGTTGATACTTTTGATACTAAACGCCCCCCCGTCGCTCTCAGCAACCGTCCCCAAGAAAATTCCCGTCCCGGAAGACCTCTTCGGGTCTATCGCCTCCCCTCGCCTGCCGTCCATAAAGAAAACTGTTTTGGCCCGCCCGAAGTCAAAGCGCAGCATCTTTTCCGCATAATCTATATCATCAGGGAAATCAATAGCGTGGCGATACGCTTTAACGACGGTACTCACATACTCCGCGCCCTTCATCCGCCCCTCAATTTTGAAACACGCGACACCTGCCTTTACCAACCTGTCAATGAACGGAAGCGCTTGCAGGTCATTCGGAGAGAAGAAATATCCATCTGCAGTATCAATATTATCTTTATCCGTATCAATGCCATCTATTCCAAAACTATTCTTTATCCGACCGTCCCGTTTAAACCGCCTCCTGCAAACCTGCGTGCACCGTCCCCTATTCCCGCTCGCGCCGCCTATAAAACTGCTCGCCAAACACATACCGGACATGGAGTAGCACAAGGCGCCGTGGATAAATACTTCTGTTTCTATAGGCGACGCTTTTGCAGTCTCCTCAATCTCCTCCAAAGACAACTCCCTCGCCAGCACCGCGCGTTTTACGCCGAGGGACTTTAAGAACTCAGCCCCATACGCGTTATGCACCGCCGCTTGCGTACTGCCGTGAATCCGCAGTTTTGGAAAATTATTTGCGGACAACCTCATCAATCCAATATCAGCGGCTATCACAGCGTCTACGCCTAACTGATCCAATTGATAAAGCACATTTAAAGCGGATGCGATTTCATTTTGCTTTATCAACGTATTGAGCGTAACATAGACCTTAACGTTGCGGGAGTGAGCGAACGGAACAAGGGACGACAAGTCGCGGGTTGTGAAGTTCTTCGCCCGCAGACGGGCGTTGAAATCGGCAAGGCCGAGGTAAACCGCGTCCGCGCCGGAGTCTACGGCGGCGTGGAAAGATTCGCGGCTTCCCGCCGGGGCTAACAATTCCGGACGTGAACATTGCGGCGTATTCATCGTATTATACCTACGCGACCCGCGTCTAATCTTGAATACATCTCACAGACCGCCCGTCCTTTTTATCCGCATTGTCGTCCTCGCTCACGTTGCGGTTGAGGTCGTCGTATTGGGTTATCTGCCAACTATAAGCGTACGGGTAGGTGCAGCTACGATCTTTCCCCATACTGCGGACGCAACCGTACTCCGTATCCGTCCACCAATAGCCGTAACCGCCTCTATGGTGGTAAACATTGCCGCGGTCTTTGCGCTCGTTGCGTTGGCCGCCCGGTACGGCCGAAAATCCGTAATCGTCCGTCCCTTTGCCTCTGCCGCTATCGCTGTCGCCTTGAAAGGGATTATCCCAACCGCTCTTTGTTTTCAGCGCCGTACCGGTTTTTCCGCCGGTGTTTATATTAACCAATGCAACCAATTTCTTCCACTCCCACTTGTCCGGTAAACGCCAACCCGCGGGGCAAACTTGCCGCGCGGTATTCCAGTCGTAGAGCCTGCCGTATTTATCGCAATTTGAACTACTGTCTTTGTAGCACCAAGACTCGCCCGTTTTGGGCTGATAATTCAGATTTTCCGCCATCCACGTCTTACCGCCGATCTTAACGGTATTGTACTTCTTGCCGTTTCTGGCGTCCGTAAGCGGCTTAGCTTTTTCGGCAAGCGGCATGGCGACTATCGAGAACCGCGCCTTCTGCGGCGGCGCCCCGTTTACCGAGGCTATGCGGACAGTCAGGTTGTCACTGATTTCGTTCGCCTTAACCCCATTGAAATTTACGGAAGTTACGATGTCCTCACCGGCAATCCCAACCGTGAAGCGGCCGTCGTCTCCGCGTTTGATATTAAAGGCGGGATTCAGTTTGACCTTCTGAGTGCCGATCACTTTGCCCTGTTGATTTACAAGCTCGAAAACTACCGCGATGTCGTACTGCATCCGCGAATCCGAGACAAAGGGGTTTGTCTTGGACACGCCCGTTTTCGGCCACCCCGACAGCCCCCACTCGCTTCTTTTTTTCGTGGCGTTCAGTCCCTCCAATACCGCCATAGAGGCCTGAGCGGCGGCCACAAGCTGCTGCTCCGCCGCGGTAAACCACGCCTTGTTGGCGCTCAAGGACATGGCTATGCCGAGATCGGCGGTCTCCTTTTGATAGTTGACATTCTTTGTCTTGATGTCGGTAAAATATGTCAGTGTGTACGGCGGATCTACGGCGTTGATCATCTCGTAAAAGAGCTCCTCCGTCTCCTGGAGCTTCGCCACCCAATTTTTCCGCCAAGCGATATCGTTCCGTATATCCGCGCCGATATTCCCGCTTGAAATGTTGGCGGCCACAACCGACGACCGCTTCACCGCCTCTTTCAGCGACGGATTGAAGTTCGCGGCTTGATAGTAGTAGCTCAGCGCCGCGACCTCCGTCCCAGCCCTCTGCGCCGTGACGCCCTTGGCGAGGGCGGTCTGCGCCAATACCTCATTCGCCTCAACCGCTCCGGCAAGTTCCTGCTTCGCAATCTCCGTGAGCTTCACACCCACCTTTTGGAGCAACTCAAGAGAGGCGCGGCGAATGCCCGTCAGGTTGTCCAACTCCGCGACGGAAAACGTCCCCGAATACGCGGCGGCCGTCGTCTTGTTGGCGGTGGCGGTAATGTTCATCTTAACGTTGTAGCCCGTCGCCGTCTTGATTATGTTTCCGGTCAAAAAATGACTCGTGGGCGCCATACGCCCAAGCACCACGTCCATCTTCGCCTCCGCCTTGTCGTCGTACTCGTCGGCGATAAGTTTGACGTATATATCGTCTAAGCGCTCCCAGTCTAATATGGAGATGGCTGAGTAGTTTGAAAAATTGCTGACAAACTCGCCCTGCACAAGGGCGGGGATGTAGCTCTGCTCCTTGGCAAGCCCGGTCGACTGCGGGACGTATATGGTGAGGCTGATAGCCTTACCGCCGTCGCCCGTGTAGTTTTGCGCGTGCCCGTATAGGGCGAACGCCGTCAGCATAACGGTCACGGCAACCGTAATGGCGCGACCGGGATATTTTTTACGGCTCATTTTGTAACCCCCGCTAAGGTCTTTTGGGTTTAGATATAATATAGATATACATTACGGGCGTCGGAAAGCGCAAGGCCCGGCAATATTTTTTTTCTTAGAAATTATACTTTCCACGCTTGAAAAGAAACTATTTTTATGAACATGTTTACTCTATTGCATAAACGAACACTCCTATTGACGACGGCGGCATTATCAACCGCAATCGCGTCGATCTGCCTGCCGGGATGCAAAAACAGCGGATCCGGCACACACATCGACGAGAGAGACGGAAAAAAATACGAGACAGCGGCAATAGGCGGACAAAAAAGCGGCTACGGTAGGCTCATCGACAAGAGAGACGGGCAAAAATACCTGACGACGGCAATAGGCGGACAAATTTGGATGGCGGAAAATCTTGATTACGCCACGTCAAACGGCGGCAGCTGGTGTTTCAACGACAGCGCCGACAACTGCAACAAATACGGCAGGCTCTACGACTGGGAGACGGCGCTGACGATTTGCCCCGCCGGATGGCATTTACCCTCCGTTGAGGAGTGGGATAACTTGATGCTGGCGGTAGGAGGCGAGAGAACGACCGGCTATAACGGTAAAATTATGTGGTACGGCGCGGACAAAAAATTGAAAGCAAAAATCGGCTGGAATGATTATTTTGACAGATACACACGCAGTAAAGACAAAATAGGCAACGGCACGGACAATTACGGTTTTGCGGCCCTGCCCGGCGGCGAACGCAACCCCGACGAATACCGCTCCGACAACTACTGCCGTTTCCACGGCGCCGGCAACTACAGCCTGTGGTGGACGGCCACGGAGCATCAACAAGGCTACGCCTACGCCCGGCAAATACAACACTACAACGACTACGTGGACGGCGGCGTCTTCAACATGGACGCAGGTTTTTCGGTTCGCTGCATACTTGACGACAGCGGCGGCAAACCGTCGGATTTGGTAAGACTGACGGAGGAAAAAGAAAAACGTCAAAAAGAGGCGCGGCGGCGGATTGAGGAGAATTCCACCTATTTCATAGATTCAAGAGACAAACGGAAATATCGAGCCGTAAAGATAGGGACTAGGAGGTGGATGGCGGAGAATCTCAATTATAAACCGCTATCGGGTAACTCTTGGTGCTATAATAATGACCCATCATACTGCGATAAATACGGCAGACTGTACGATTGGGAGACGGCGCGGACGGTTTGCCCGTCGGGATGGCATTTGCCGTTTGGCCGGACGTGGAATAATATGGTGATCACGGCGGGCGGCGACCAGCTGGGAATTGATAAATTGAAAGCGATAAGCGGTTGGAACAGACACTTTAACGGGACGGACGATTACGGTTTTTCGGCCCTGCCCGGCGGGAGTTTCGCCTATGACAATTTCGACGACGCCGGCTGGCGCAGTTACTGGTGGACGGCCTCCGAGAAAGAAGACGCCGAGGCCTACCGCATGGAAGTGTGGGGCGGCATTGACAACCACAAGAAAAGCTCCGGTCTCTCCGTGCGCTGCGTTGAGCATGAAAACCCGTACACCGTAAAGATTTCAAGCATTGGCGAGGGCGTGAAAGGCGGCGGTACTTTCGAGAGGGGCGACACAATCTTCTTAACCGCCGGAACGGCAATAGGCCTACAGTTTAAAAACTGGACGTCTAAAGGCGGCAACGTATCTTTCGCCGACGCAAACAGCCCGATAACTACTTTTACCATGCCGGCAAGCAACGTAACGGTAACGGCAAACTTTGATAAAATTGTCGTTCAACTAGGCACGTTCACCGACGAAAGAGACGGAAAGACATACAGAACGACGACGATCGGCGGCAATACGTGGATGGCCGAGAATCTGAATTATCAAACGGATAATTCTTGGTGTTATGATAACAAAAACTCTAACTGCGATAAATACGGCAGACTCTACAACTGGGAGACGGCGCGGACGGCTTGCCCGTCGGGATGGCATTTGCCGTCCCGTGAAGAATGGGGTGATTTGGCAAAAATCGCCGGCGGTGCCGATAGTTACGGCGAAAGAGGTGCGGCCGGTAAGAAATTGAAAGCGAAAAAAGGTTGGAACGACGGCGGCAACGGCACTGACGACTACGGTTTTTCGGCTCTTCCCGGCGGCGGCTACTACTACGGTGGATTCCAATACATCGGCGACAGAGGCGAATGGCGAACGGTTTCAACGTCAGGAGCGTCGGTCAGCTACGTACGAGTTATGGGCAATAACCACGACTATATACGTGAGGATGACGTCAACGATAACAACATGGTCTCGGTACGTTGCGTTCTGGGCGACGACAACGACGACGATGACGACGACTAGGCGGATGCTTTACATTGTACCTATGGGACGGTCGCGGATAGTGTGAATTGTGACGGTGCGGCTACTCTAAAAATTAAAATTCCGGTTCTGCGTTTCCCTCTTGTATGAACCGCGATATTTCCGGGATTTTTTTATCTAATATCGACGACGCTTTCGCCAAATGCTCCGCGTACCTGAAGTGCGCCCCAAGCCCCGTTCTCAGCTCTATCTCGTAGATGAACTTGTCAAGGTGCGTGGAGTGCTCAAAGGCCACCTGCGTTCCCAAAAGCAACGCGTAGACGTAGGTCGCCGCGCCGGTTTCTTGCGAGGCTATGGACTCTACAAGCGCCTTGTACTCATTAAGCAACTCGCCTATCTTTGGATGTTTTACCTCTTTGGGAATATAGAATCCCTGCGGGCATAGCGGGGAAAAGCGGTATCCGCTTCTGTGCCTGTTCAAATCCCGCAGTTCTGCAATAGCCATATTGTTCCACGCGGCGCGAACCATAGCGCGGCGCACCGATGTCCCAACCTCGCTGTAGCGGTTTTGCTTCCCGTCAAAGGCGCCGTCCATAGACTGCAGGTCGAGCAAAAACGCGGGGCGGTCGTTCGCAACCTCTAAATACACCTCGTCGGGGATGCAATCAACGCAAACGCCGTATTTTTTGATCTCGTTGACGCTATGCGACAGTAACTGCCCGGCCTGACTCTCCCCCGCCGGAGTTTTGAAACTGTGGCGCGTCATCCTCGGGACGAACTTGTCTAACTCGGCACGGATTAGCGCGGCGCAAGCCTTAGCCTCCGGCAACGGCAACGAATCCAACCTGCACAGCGTATCGGCCCACACCCGCGCCGTCATCACGTAGGCCGCGTTGGTCTTTGAGGCGAACGGTATCAGATATCTCGCCCTGTCAAGAGCGTAGTTTTTTCTTATCCTGTCAACTACCTTAGCGTCAACACCTTTCGGCAACGCGATAATATCAGGATTACGCTTAACATTATCATCAAGCATATCGTAAACCTCGCGGTACGTATCAAAAGCATGTGCAGTGAACAACTCCCACTGTTTGACGCAATTCGGCGGTATATCCACCTCGTCCGGCGCGGGAATACTCGACCGGTCCAACTTGATGTACCGCGTACTCGATTCCTGTCCGTCGCAAAGTTGCGCAATGTCGAATATCTTATAGGCCAAGAACATGGAAAGCCCGTCGATAGCCACGGCGATCCCCCCGGTCATGCCGGTGATGCTCGCATGACCGTAATCAACAAAACGAAATATGGCATCGACAGAGGCGTCCGGGTTGGACTGATCAACGGAAGCGAGGATAGCGTCAAGCCCCTTATTGGAACGAGAATAACGGGCGAGAACACTAGCCAATAACTCCGGAGTAACAGCCGGACATTCTTTAGCCGCAACCGGAGGACGAATTGCTATAGCAGTAACTTTCATGATTTTTTTGATTTTGACTTTGACTTTATATGCGGGGTTTAGCCCCGCATATCCTATGAAGCCGAAGGCTTCGTCTAAAAATGATTTTAAAGATTTTGATTTTAATATCTGTAATGATCCGCCTTGTACGGCCCCTCAATCTTAACACCAATATAGTCAGCCTGCTTCTGCGTCAACGTGGTGAGTTTTGCGCCTACCCTGCCCAAGTGCAACCTCGCCACCTCCTCATCCAAATGCTTCGGCAGTATGTAAACACCGGGCTTGTAAGTGTCCTTGTTCTTCCACAAGTCCAACTGCGCCAGCGTCTGGTTTGAGAAAGAGTTTGACATCACAAACGACGCGTGACCCGTGGCGCAACCTAAATTCACCAACCGACCCTCGGCCAACAAGAATATCGCGTGGCCGTCCGGGTAAACGTATTTGTCAACCTGCGGCTTGATGTTGATCTTCTTTATGCCGGGCCAATTGTTCAACCTATCCACCTGTATCTCATTATCAAAGTGGCCGATGTTGCAAACGATAGCCTGATCTTTCATCTTGGCGAGATGCTCGGCGGTTATAATATCCACGTTGCCTGTGGTGGTCACGTAGATGTCGCCCAATCCAAGCGTATCCTCAACGGTAGCCACCTGATACCCCTCCATTGACGCTTGCAGCGCGCAAATGGGATCGACCTCGGTAACTATTACCCGCGCCCCGAAACCGCGCATAGACTGGGCGCAGCCCTTACCAACGTCACCGTGGCCGCAGACCACGACCACCTTGCCGGCGATCATGACGTCGGTGGCGCGCTTTATGCCGTCGGCCAAACTCTCGCGGCAGCCGTAGAGGTTGTCGAACTTCGACTTCGTCACGGAGTCGTTCACGTTCACGGCGGGAACAAGCAACTCGCCGCTGTCGCGCATCTGGTAAAGGCGGTGCACGCCGGTCGTGGTCTCCTCCGAGACGCCTTTCCAACCCTCAACGACCTTGTGCCAGTGCTTCGGATTTTTCGCGTAAACTTGTTTGAGCAGATCCTTGATGACAGACTCCTCGTGGCTCTCAGAGGGGCTGTCAACCCACTTCGAGCCGTTCTCTAACTGATAACCCTTGTGAATGAGCAACGTGGCGTCGCCGCCGTCGTCCACTATGAGCTGCGGCCCGAGGCCGCCCGGAAATGAGAGCGCCTTGAAGGTACAGGCCCAGTACTCCTCGAGCGTCTCGCCCTTCCAAGCGAAGACCGGTACGCCGCCCGCGGCGATGGCGGCGGCGGCGTGGTCTTGCGTGGAGAAGATGTTGCAAGACGCCCAGCGCACGGAAGCTCCCAGCGCTTTGAGCGTCTCTATGAGGATGGCGGTCTGGATCGTCATGTGCAGCGATCCGGAGACGCGCACTCCGGCGAGCGGCTGATCCTTCGCGTACTTCTCGCGGATGGCCATCAGCCCGGGCATCTCAAACTCGGAAATCTCGATCTCCTTGCGGCCCCAGTCGGTCAGGCTCATGTCCTTAACGATGTGGGGCGAATCGTCCCAAATGTCTACTTTCATTTCTCTCTCCTTTTTTTGTTGATCCTGACTCTTTACAGAATACAGAATATAGTATTATTATAGAATATAGTATTTGGCAAATATACCGATATTAATCTTTTAGCAATGATGCTGACTTTGCCGGTACGCCGCCTCTATTGGCCGCAAACACGTCCGCAAATCCTCTCCACAGGCGCCGAAAGCTTCAAGTCTTTGGGCATAAAAAAGCTCTTTAACGCCTCCCCCTCCAACACCTCCGCCCCGGCGGCCTCAAGCTCGCCGTTCATCATCCTCAGCGCCCTGCCGCCGCCGGACAAACTCATCGTCACGAAAGAGAGCGCCCGCTTCCCTTTCAGGTTTTGCACGTCCTCAATCAGATAGCGCATTATGACCGGCGACGCCTTGAAACCCCATACGGGGCCGCCTACCAATACCGTATCAAACTCTTCCAACTCGGGCGGATTTTTTATGGAGAAGTTCACGCGGACGAGAGGGATTATACCGGTATTAACCGTACCGATTGTGCGCAAACCGGTCAGATCTACCTCGTGGCCTAAGGAGACGAGTTTGTCGCGTATCGCTTGGGCGAATTTAAGAGTGTGGCCGCTACTCGTGTGAATTACTATGGCGATGTTCATATTATTGGTTATCCTTTTTATTGGTTGATACAACATTAATGCAAAAATGCCTCGTTATCGTTAGATACGTTCGCTTCTCTAATTTTCAAATTAAGACTTTCAAAATATTCAGATACTTCATCATCCGTCATGCACGCGAGTTTGGCGTCAATTTCGTTTCTTATGGTTCTCATCATATCAACACAACTAAAACTATCCCAATCCAAGTTATCCCAATTCATAAATCAGTACCTCCTTTGGTGAGCGGATTTCTATCGGAGCGTACCCGGTTTTTATATTAGCAGTGCAGACATCACGCGCCCACCATTTCGACGCGGCGTTTGGCTGCCCGCGCCTCTTCTATCCGCTTAATTTTTTCGTCTAACTCTTCCGGCGTTGAATACTCTTCCGGATGTTCGGCTTCTAGCTGATCGGCTATGGCGTCGATTTCAGCGCCGGTAAGGTTCTTCAATACCTCGTGCCGTTCCTCCGTCCAGTTACCACGCTTTACCATTGTCATAATAACCGCCTTTCAAAAGTCTAAAGGGTCTATAACTTTCACCGCCGTTATGTTTCTATTTTGACACTTACGTATAAACTTCTCGTCCGTTGTTAGCAGGTAATCCGCCTTTGCCGCTTCAGCCGCCGCAAGGTGACGGGCATCCATCGCGCTCAGTCCCATAAGTTCTAATTTTTCCGCTCGCGCAATGATCTGCGCAGTTTTTTTGACCTTGCCATCAATAGATTCTTTATATCTTTGCTGTGCTATACGACGCTTTTCGGCATCGGGTATTTTCTTGATCTCCGCGTCTCCGGCAAAACTGCCTAAAATTATGTAGCCACCCTTAATCCGGTTATCAATGATGTGTTGGATTTTAGCGACCTGCGCTTTCACTTTAGGCTGCGTATCGTCGTCAAATATACGGCTATTGCAACAATTATCTAAACATACCCTCTTCAT
>JAITFI010000107.1 GCA_031281485.1 Chitinispirillales bacterium
CCTATTTGGTGGAGCATGATTCGGGGCGGTTGGGAGGGATTGCTGCAAGTCTCCGATTCCATAACCGTAACAACCACGACATACTCGGACGGAACGGTTGAGAAATCGTCAAACGCCGACATGGTGGGGGCGTTTAACGGGCTTATGGCGATATTTTGGTTCGTCGCCGGATATTTTGTGGCGGTTATTGCGACGATGCTGTATTTTGCCGCGCAGTTCGTCTTGTTTATAATCAAGTTCCCGCGCGTAAAGAATAAAATCCTTTACGCCGTTCAGTTGGCTGTGATTGTCGCGTTCTTCGCCTTAGCCCCGACGTATGTCGCCAAACTTCAGCCGAAGTTCGACCCGAATCATTTCAAGCCCGACGAAATAGCCCGCGTTGCGGAGACGGCGCGGAAAGAGTTATACTCCGGCAATTTCAGTTTTAAGGTAGAAAAATGGGGCAAAGATGTTAAAGGGCCTTTTAACTCAATCATTACTTACAACAAAGCCAAAGACGAAACGGTTATCGAAATAACACCGCGCCGCGATGAGCTGAAATTCCTTAAAGAGTTCGACAAAGGCCGCGCCAAAGTCCTGCCCGGCAAGTACACTTTTAAGGGAACGGAGCTTGTCAAGTCCGAAATTGATTCCAAATTATGCGGCAACCGCACGTTGGGCGAAGCAGGAATAGCCGAACTTACAAGCATACTGCCGTATAATCTTTTCTTCAAAAGGATATTGGAAGACAAAGACAGGTTGCGGTATCTTCCGATGGAAGATGTCGTGGCAAAGAGGCATTGGAAAGAGTTTGAGAATGTGGTCTTCATACGCACCCCTCTCGGCGCGTACAGCGGCGCAAGCAAAAACCCGTTCTCGCTTAATTTCATTAAGAGCGGCGACGGCTACAAATTAGAGCGGAAAAAAGACGGCTCAAATTTGATAGGGCCGTATTGGGTAGAATACAACGAACCCAAGAAGAAGTAGCGGAGAATCCCTCCGCCGCTTTATAGTCGCCGTTATTTCGGCTGTAGGGGCTGAAAATTTTCAACCCCTACGATAGTATCGTGTGTGTAGGGGCGCGATTAATCGCGCCCCTACGGTAGGCAGGTACAATATTTAATTGTGGAATCTATAAAAATAATATTCATCAACCCATTAACAAGGAGACAGCATTAATGACTTACCGTATTCTTTCAATCGTAGCCTTAACCGCGCTGTGCGCCCTGACCGCCTGCGCCAAGCCCGCCGCCCCCGTATCGACCGCCGTCCCCGACGACCTCGACATGGCTATCCGCGACGCGTCGGACTATCTGAACGAGAATATCCCCAAAGGGAGCAAGATAGTGATTTTGAACGTCAAGTCCGATTACGCCGACCTGTCCGATTACGTGATAGACGAGTTGATAGCGAACGCCGTGAACGACAAGATATTTTCCGTGGTAGACCGTGCGCAGTTGGAGGCGATCCGTACGGAGTTGAAATTTCAACTGTCGGGCGACGTTGACGACAACTCGGCGTTGGAGATAGGAAAGTTTCTGGGCGCGCAGACGATAGTGTCCGGCGCGATAAGCGAGCTTGCCGACCGTTACCGTATGCGTATCCGCGCGTTGAACGTGCAGACGGCGGAGGTTCAGGGTCAGTACAACCGCAACATGAACGCGGGCAAGACGTTAGCCGCGCTGACGAAGGGCGGGAAGACGACGCCGTTGTCGTACGGCGGCGGCGCGGCGGCTTTGGGGTCGGGCGGTCGGGCGGCGGCTGCGCAAACGCCAGCCGTTGCGTCGTCCCCCGCGCAACCCGCGCCGTCGGCTGCCCCTGCGCAACCTGCGCCGCCCGCGCAGAAGTTGTCGAGGCCGAAGAGCGGAACGTATACTTTCTTCCCTAGGCTTCAGCCGTATCAAGGAGCGACCGTGCATGAGAAGGTTTACCTTTGGAAAGTTGTGGTAAGAGGTGAGTATATGTCCATTTATTTGACCAGATCGGCGACTGGAAACGCCTCCGACGAGCCGAATTCCGATTGGCGCGGGGGCGGTCATCAAGAAAGGCATTATGTATTGCAAGATTTGGACAATCCCGCACTGTCATGGAATCCGAGCGGAGGAAAGTTAAGCGGTTACAGTTGGAGCGACGATGGATTTTGGTTTAATTTTAAGGACGTAACTGCCACACGGTTTAGTTTTACGGACACCTATATAAATCCTCCGAGCGTATTTGAGGAAATCGACCTGACCAAAGCGCAAGTGGGTGATTAGAGTCCGACAAACGCCTAACCCGCGCGGTCAGGAGGTTTTGAGGGGGTGGGGTTTTGACTTTAAAAGATGCGGTGGTAGCGTGCGTCAAGTAGTTTATCATCTTCCTCTTCCGCGTACCCATCTTTCCGGTGGGTACGCTGTCCCCCGTGTGGTTCGGGTCAGTGTATCTTTTTTTTGCCACCGCCGCCGCCCATAATGTATATTACAAGTACCCAAACCAAGGAGACCGTATGCAAGCCAAGAAGAAAGCCGCGAAAAAGACCTATAAGTCGGCCAAAAAAGTCTTTCCGAAGACGAAGATCACGCTTGAAGACTTGATAGCCCTTCACGCTAAAACCGAGGCTTCGATTGACAGACTATCCGCCGCCCAAGCCAAAACCGAGGCCTCGATTGATAGGCTATCCGCCGAAAACCGGTTATTGGCCGCCGAAGTCAGTGAAACCTCGGAGGCCGTCCGGCAACTGAACGAAACGCTCGGCGGGATGGGCGGACACCTAGGCGAAGTGATAGAGTTTATCGTCATACCCAAGATACGTCCCGCCATAAACGCTTTGGGTAACCACTCGTTTAAAGAGATCACGGCAAGGAAAATCGTCGAGACCGTTATCAACGATAGAAAGAGAAAGCTTACCGAGGTAGACGTGCTGCTGTACGGCGACACCGAGGTTATGGCTGTCGAGATAAAGACCTGTTTGCAGACAAGCGACGTCGATAAACATTTGGATCGTCTGCAAAAACTGCGCGACCACGAAGTAGACGCCGAGGTCAACGGCAAGACGCTCTTCGGCGCGGTGGTAGGCGCAATCGTACACGATCCGATCAGAGCCTACGCTCTGAAAAAGGGCCTATACGTCATAGAGATCCGAGAGGAAGAGAATAAACTCGACATAGACAAACCCGAAACCTGCCGGACATGGTAAAGTCAAAATCTTTTAAAAATCTTTATAAGATACGACCTATTGATTACCCCGCACGTATTACGTCTCCCGTCCGAAAAGACGGTTTTGGCTAAATTAATCCTGAACGCAACGAACCGAAAGAGCGTCATCGCTCATGTTGATGGGTTTTCCCTCCATTACTTCGTCGTAGTTGCTGTCTATATCAATGTAGTAGGCTGTTGTGCTGTCGCCGCACTCCGTAACCGCCCACCATAAGCCGCGACTGCCGTAACCGTAGAAATGTTTGTCAAATCCGCCGCCGGGCAGAGCCGAAAACCCGTAATCGTCCGTTCCGTTGCCGTCGTTTTTGTCCACAATATACCTGTCCCAACCGCTTCTTGCTTTCAATTTCTTGCCGGCTGTCTCTTTGCCGCCCGCGGCATTCAGCAAACTATTCCATTCCTCACGGCACGGCAAGTGGTACCCCACCGGACAAATCGTCCGCGCCGTATGCCAATCATAGAGTTTACCGTATTTCTTGCCGTAGAAATTGTTATCAGAATAAATAGACCTATATTTACCCGATTCAGGTTTATAGTTAAGATTCTCCGCCATCCACCTTTTGCCGCCTATCTTTACGGTTCGATACTTACGACCGTCTCTTGAATCGAAAATGTCATCTTTTTCAAAACTTTCTTCCTGAACGCAACGAACCGAATAACCGTCGCGATTGCCGTCCGTGACGTTTCTTGATATCTTCATGCTGGGGCCCGAGTTGGTCAAGATTATGAGATGGGCGTTGCCGGTACTGTCAAGCGTGGCCGTCCACCAAAAACCATCTTCGCCGCTATTCCTAAAACTACCGTCGTCCGGATCGCGAAGACCGCCAGGTAAAGCCGAAAAACCGTAATCATCGGTACCATTACCATTACTGTCCTCATAGTGAGGAAAAATAACATTCTTATAGACATTCCAACCGTTTTTTGCTTTAAGTAACCCGCCCGCATGGTACCAATATCCATAACCTAACATCGCTTGACCTAAATCCTCCCATTCTTCGTTAGATGGCAGATGATATCCGGCGGGGCAAGCCTTATTCGCTGTTTTCCAGTCATACAGTCTGCCGTATTTGTTACAGTTAGCGGATTTGTTTTCGTAGCACCAAGAGTTACCGGTCAGATAATTCAGGTTCTCCGCCATCCAAGTTCTCCCGCCGATCACAGTCGTCTTGTATTTCTTCCCGTTCCGGGTATCGGTAAATGTCCCGGACGCGGAAGTTCCCGGCGGCTCGGTGGCGTTGGATAGACAGAATGTCCCTATCGTTGCAATCACCGTTATTAGATTCTCAATTCTCATTTTATCTCTTTCAACACATCGCCCAAAGCCGCCCCGTGTTCGCGGGCGGCAGCCGCGATGTCATCGTATTCCGGTTTTGATTTTTTTACGCCGAATCCGCTTGCCGATTTGACGCGCACCTCGCCGTATGTCGTTTGGATTGTTGACTGAGTACGTTGCAGAGTATAGCGGTTGACGATGTACTCACGGAGACCCAATGTGGATGTATGCTTAAATATCAGCGGGATGATAGCGTCTTTGTCATTAATACGGCATAGGCAGGTGAGCACGATTCCGGCGCGTCCTTTTTTCATGACGGCGGGCGCGGCGTAAACGTCAAGCGCGCCGGCGGCAAGGAGCGTCTCTTGGGCGAAGGCTACCGCTTCCGGGGTCATGTCGTCGAGTGTACAGACCAATTCGGCGATTCGGTCGTTGGGGCGGAAGATGTTATTAATACCGTTATCGTCATTAATGTTATTGTTACCGTTAACATCATTAATACTATTGACGCTGCCGATATAAACACGCAAACAATTCGCCCGCTCGAAATCCTTTTTTCCCATCCCGTAACCGATTTTCTCAATTAAGATGGTCGGCATATCGCAAAACTTGCTGACAAAGTGTTTTAGCAACGCCGCCCCCGTAGGTGTACAGAGTTCGCCGTTGCCGTCATTACCGTAAATGGGAATACCCCGCAGTAAGTAAGCCGCGGCGGGGGAGGGGACAGGCATTACGCCGTGCGCGCAACGCACGCTGCCGCCGCCGACGTTTATCGGGGAGGCGAGGATTCGGTCGGGGGAGAGTTCGTCAATCAACATACAGACGCCCACGATATCGGCCACCGCGTCCATGTCGCCGACTTCGTGGAAGTGTATCTTGTCAACCGGCTTTCCGTGGACGTAGCTCTCGGCGTCGGCTATCAGCTTGTAGATACAGAGAGCGTTTTTCTTCGCGTTATCGCTTATATGGAGGTTGTTGACTAAGCGTTCGATATTGTTGTAGTCGTTGTGGTGATGAGCGGCGTGATTGTTGTGATGATTATCGTCGTGGTGATGATTATCATGGTGATCATTATCGTGATGGTGGTCGCCGCTGTGATGGTCGTCATGGTGATGATTGTTATCATGGATATGATCATTGCGGTGATGATGGTCGTCAATATGGTGATGATCGTCGCTTTCGACATGCCCGTCAACACTAACGACTACCCGCGTCCCCGCAATCCCGCATTTCACAGTCGGCTCAACGCGAACTTCAACCCCCGGTATTCCCGCGTTATTCAACCGTTTCAAAAAATCAACGCGGGCGTTATCATCAAGCAATTCCAGCAGTCCGGCTGTCATCATATCCCCCGCCGCGCCCATGCCGCACTCAATGTATAACGTTTTCGTCTCCACGTTACTGTTTCCTCTCCAACCGCCGATGATTTATCAAGCTCGCCAAGTACCCCGCTCCGAACCCGTTGTCGATGTTCACCACGCTCACGCCCGACGCGCACGAGTTGAGCATTGAGAGCAGCGCGCTGACCCCGCCGAACGAGGCGCCGTAGCCGACGCTAGTTGGGACGCCGATGACAGGGCAGTCGGCGAGTCCGCCGATTACGCTGGTCAGCGCCCCTTCCATCCCCGCGATTGATATTATTACCTGCGCGTCCATGATGTCGCCGAGGCGCGCCATCAATCTATGTAGTCCGGCAACGCCTACGTCGTACAGGCGGACCACCTCGTTGCCGAGCGCCTCGGCGGTGACCGCCGCTTCCTCGGCCACGGGCATATCGCTCGTCCCGCCTGTGGCGACCGCGATCTTGCCTATCCCGTCGGGTTTCGGCATTTCGCCCGCTATCCCTATCCGCGCGTCGGCGTGGTAGGTTATTGGGATGCTCTTGCCGACCGTTTCGGCGGCCTCTTTGGAGAGCCGCGTGATGATGACCGTCCCCTGCCCGCCGCAGCGCATAGCCGAGGCGATGCCGACGATCTGGCCGGGAGTCTTGCCCGCCCCGTAGATCACTTCTGGAACGCCCCGCCGCAGTCCCCGGTGGTGGTCGGGCTTGGCGTACCCCAAATCCTCGAAGGGCGCGGTACGCAGCCGAAGCAGGGCGTCTTCCGGTGAGACGGCGCCGTCGCGGATCTGGGTCAATAGGGTCAGGGTTTCTTGTTGGTTCATATTTTTATCTAAACCAATTTATCGTTAAATTCTCGTTTTTTTCAATTTTTTCGAAGTCGTTGTGATCCGATGTTACCAATATACTATTACCGATAATACATTCTGCCACGGCTATTGAATCTCCTAATGGAACTTTATATTTCGATTTTATCCTTCCGGCCTCATTGAACGTCTTTTCTTTTAGTCCAATAATAATCTCTATAGGAAGTTTCTTTATTTTTGCAATTATTTTATTTGCAACGTCTTGATCATATACATTACATATTTTGTAATACACTTCCAGCAAGTTTATTTGGTTTATCTTTACATACACACTCCTATGAATAGCGTCCAGAATTATCTTTCGCACATTCTCAGCACCGGGTTCATTCGCCAACATTGCAATTAACGCACATGCATCCAAAACAAAAGTATCTCTCAATTTTCAAGCTCCTTTTCTATTGCTTTTTCTCTGATAAACTCTTCGGAAGACAGTTTACCGTCACTCAGAATACCGAACAATTCATCTAAATCAGGATTGTCTTCTAATGGGGATAAAACGATATTGCCATCTTCCTCAGACATCCTTATTCTTTCGGAATGGATATGGGAGATTATAGGCTCCGGCAATATTTGTCTGTCGATTACCATGCTACATTGCGTCATTTTACACCTCTTTGATTCTATGAGTATAAGAAGTAATTATAAGGTAATATCTATATTTAATATACCATTATTTTTCATAAAAACCAAATTTTTTTTGACAGCGTAGCTGCGATAACGTATTTTTATATACTTTGGGTTATAAAAAATTTAGTATAAAAGGAGGCTGAAGATGAGGGTATCAGCAAAGCCGACAAAGCTTTCTTTGTCTGCATTATCAATAGCGTCGCGGCTATCCGCGGTAATAGCGACCGCAGTCCTTATTCTGTCCGCCTGCGCCCCGCAGCAACCCTCCGTGCCGCTGCTTGACGACCTCGCCGCCGTCGATTCGTCGGTGCCGCCCGCCAAGTACGTCTTCTTGTTCATAGGCGACGGTATGGGCCTCGCCCACGTGACGGCCGCCGAGGTTTTCGTCTCCGCGTCGTCCGACAGGATCGGGAACGCCGAGCTCTCGTTCACGAGGTTCGCGGCGCAGGGCTTTGTGTCCACGTTTTCGGCCAACTCCTACATAACGTGTTCCGCGGCGGCGGGCACCGCCCTTTCCACGGGGTACAAGACGAACAACGGCATGGTCTGCGTGGGCCCGCAGGGGCAGACGTACAAGAGCATTACCTACACGCTGAAAGAGGCCGGATACAAGATCGGTATCGCCACCAGCGTATCAATCAACCACGCCACGCCGGCGGTCTTTTACGCTGTGGAGCAGAGCCGCGAAAACTACTACGCCATCGCTCGCCAGCTTGCGCCCACCGGTTTCGACTTCTTCGCCGGATCGGGCATCCTCAAGCCGACAGGGAACGGTGGTAATGATGAGAGCGTGTTTGAGCAGATAGAGAGATACGGTTACGCCGTCGTACGGACGCCAGATGGGTTGAGGAATGTCTCCGCCTCGCAAAAGCTCATCCTGCTTCAAGAGGAGTCCCGCAGCCAAGAGGCGCTTACGCCCGCGGCGGACCGCACCGGCATGGACGGGTGGACGCTCGTCGATTTCACGAAAACCGGGATAGACCGCCTCGACGGTTCAAGGGGTTTCTTCTTCATGGTAGAGGGCGGGCGGATAGACTGGGCGGCTCACGCCAACGACGCCGCCGGAGTGGTGTACGAGGTGATGGACTTGGCGGACGCGGTAGAGGTCGCGGTCGAGTTCTACAGGAGGCATCCCGACGAGACGCTGATAGTCGTGACCGCCGACCACGCGACCGGCGGGTTGGCGCTCGGCATTGGTAGCCTCCCCTACGAACTTAAGCCGGAGCTGCTTAATGCGCGGAACGGCGCCGGAAGCAGAACGATGACCGAAGCGGAGATCGCCGCGTTGAACGCCGAGGCCGGCTTCGGCTGGACCACCGGCGCACACACCGGGGAACCCGTCCCCGTCTACGCGCTCGGCATTGGCAGCGAGCGGTTCATCGGTCGGATGGACAACACGGATATCCCCAAGCGGATTTTGGGGGCTATGGGGGTGCGGGGGCAGTTTTGACACTAATTAAAAAAAATACCCACCTACCGCGCCATATATTATATTGTTATTAGGTATTGATACTTATGCCTTAAAGTCGTAAAAAACCTTAAAAACGCCGTAAAAACCGAGATTTCATAACATAAACACGTTCTCAGGAGGTTCGCCCCATGCCCCAAAGTATGCCGGTATTGACGCAGTTGACGCCCGAACTCGACTCCTTCATAGCTGAATGGAGGGACAAGCCGGGCAATCTGATCATGGTTTTGCACAAGGTGCAGCAGGTGTACAAGTACATCCCCCGCGACGTCGCGCTGACCGTTTCCAAGAAATTGGACGTGCCGCTCGCCAAGATATACGGCGTCATGACCTTCTACCACTACTTCAAGCTCGAAAAACCCGGCGAACACCAAATCGCGGTTTGCATGGGGACGGCTTGCTATCTAAAGGGCGGGGAAGACCTGCTCAAGGAGATCGAGAAGGACATCGGCGTAGGGGTTAACGCCACTTCCGCCGACGGCCGGTTCTCCGTTCAGGCGGTGCGGTGCGTGGGGTGCTGCGGGCTTGCGCCGGTAATGACTATCGACGGGGAGGTCTACGGCAGTTTGACCGCCGCCCGTATTCCAGAAATCCTCGCGAAATACAAGAAGTAACGGGGCCGGGATCGTCTTAAATGCACCTTACTTTGTCCGACTACATAATGGATCTGACGCAGAACGCTGTGGAGGCGGGGAGCAGTTTGGTGATCGTTGATCTGATTGAGGAGTCCGGGGGCAGAGTGAAGGTGTACATATCGGACAACGGGTCGGGGATGGACGAGGAGACGCTCAAGCGTGCGCGCGACCCGTTCTTCACTAACGGGGTAAAGCACGAGAAGCGCAAGGTGGGGCTGGGGATATCGTTTTTGGCGCAGTTTATGGCGCAGTGCGGCGGGGAGTGGGACATTGCCTCCGAGAAGGGGGTTGGGACGTCGCTCTTCTTCGAGTACGACGGTAAGAACATCGACGCGCCGCCTATCGGGAACTTGGCCTCGGCTGTCGTCAGCTGCCTTACTCTGCCGGGGGAGTTTGAGTTGCAGTTCAACCGGACGCTCGGCGACGAATCTTACACGGTGACGCGGTCGGAGGCGGTTGAGGTTTTCGGGGATATTAATGACGCGGAGGCGCTTTTGACTCTGCGGGAGTATATAAGGACATCGGAAAACGAATTGAAGGAACTTATCGCAAAGGGGAGTTGATATATGGCAAAGTTGACATTGGCGGATCTGAAGAAGCTCCGCGATGACAAGAAGAGAGAGGTGGAGAAGCGCGATGTCGAGGGTAAGACCACGCGGGTTATTATCGGTATGGGCACCTGCGGTATCGCGGCCGGCGCCAAGGAGGCGTTCGACGCCTTTTTGGATGAGATTGACGCGTTGAAGCTGTCCGACGTCGCGGTCACGCAGACGGGCTGTATGGGCCTGTGCCACGTGGAGCCCACGGCGGAGGTGATCGTCCCGGGGATGCCGGAGATCATCTACGGGCACGTCAAGGCGGATATCGCCAAGCGTATCGTGAACGAGCATATTGTGGGGCGCAAACTCGTTGACGGGTATGTATTCGACAAACCTGCGGCAGACATTCTTAAGTGATCGGGGGAGAATAGATGAAAAAACTCAAAAACTATATATTGGTATGCGGCGGGACGGGGTGCGAGTCGAGCAAGGCCGACGATATCTACCGTAGCTTGATGAAAGAGCTGAAAGACCAGAACGTTGACGGCGAGGCGCAGGTTATCAAGACCGGCTGTTTCGGTTTCTGCGAGAAGGGCCCGATAGTCAAGATACTGCCCGACGACAGCTTCTACGTCCACGTGAAGGCCGACGACGCCAAGGAGATCGTCTCCGAGCACATTATAAAGGGGCGTCAGGTTCAGAGGCTGCTCTACAAGAAGAGCGACGAGAAGATCCACACGAAGATCGAGGACATCGACTTCTACCAGAAGCAGGTGCGCGTGGTGCTGCGCAACTGCGGCTTCATCGACCCCGAGAACATAAACGAGTACATAGCACGCGACGGGTACGTGGCGCTCGAGAAGGCGCTCTTCGAGATGAAGCCCGACGATGTCATCAAGGAGCTTGAAATCTCCGGATTGCGCGGTCGGGGCGGCGCGGGCTTTCCCACGTTTCGCAAGTGGTTGTTCTCCAAGGGTGTTCCGAGCGACCAAAAGTTCATCGTCTGCAACGCCGACGAGGGCGATCCGGGCGCGTACATGGACCGTAGCACGCTTGAGGGCGACCCGCACTCGGTGCTCGAGGCGATGACCATAGCCGGGCATACGGTGGGTGCGAATCAGGGGTTCATCTACATCCGCGCCGAGTACCCGTTAGCCATCCACCGTTTGGAGATCGCCATCAAGCAGGCCAAGGAGAACGGTCTTTTGGGTAACGACATCCTCGGAAGCGGTTTCAATTTCGACATAGAGATAAGGCTCGGCGCGGGCGCTTTCGTCTGCGGCGAGGAGACGGCGCTGTTGGCTTCTATAGAGGGCAAGCGCGGTATGCCCGTTCCCCGCCCGCCGTTCCCGGCGGTCAAGGGGCTTTGGGGCAAGCCCACCGTTATCAACAACGTGGAGACGTGGGCGAATATCCCCGTTATCATAATGAAAGGCGGCGCGTGGTTCGCCAAAATCGGGACGGAAAAATCCAAGGGCACCAAGGTGTTCGCCCTCACCGGCAAGATAAAGAACTCCGGCCTGATTGAAGTCCCTATGGGTATCACGCTGCGCGAGATCATCTACGAGATCGGCGGCGGCATTCCCAACGGCAAGAAGTTCAAGGCAGTGCAGACCGGCGGCCCCTCCGGCGGCGTTATCACCGCCGACTACTTGGACACGCCGATTGACTTTGACAACCTCGCCAAGCTCGGCTCCATCATGGGTTCCGGCGGTATGATTGTCATGGACGAAGACGACTGCATGGTCGACGTGACCAAGTTCTACCTTGAGTTCACGGTTGACGAGTCGTGCGGCAAGTGCTCCCCGTGCCGTGTGGGTGGGCGTCAGCTCTTCAACCACTTGGAGAAAATCACGAACGGAGATGGCACGGAGGAGGACATCCGCAAGATGCGCCTCATAGGCAAGGCCATGCAGAAAGCGTCGCTTTGCGCTCTCGGCCAGACCGCGCCGAACCCCGTCGTTTCCACGCTCCAGTATTTCGAGAGCGAGTACATGGCCCACATAAAGGAGCGCAGGTGTCCGGCGGGCAAGTGCAAGAAGATGTTGCGCTACTCCATCGTGGCCGATATGTGCAAGGGTTG
>JAITFI010000022.1 GCA_031281485.1 Chitinispirillales bacterium
ATCCTATAATCCTTTAAATCCTACTAATCCTAGTTCAGACAGTCTTTTGATTTTATATATGCGGGGTTTAGCCCCGCATATCCTATGAAGCCGAAGGCTTCGTCTAAAAAAGAATTTGACTTTAAAAGATTTTAAAGATTTTGATTTTAAAAGATAAAATCTCTAATATCTTCAGGCAACGGCGCCGTTATCGTACACTCTGTATTTGTGTACGGATGGATGAATGACAAAGACTCGCAATGCAGCGCTTGACGTTTGATTCCGTCGTCTCCGCCGTAAATCAAGTCTCCGGCTATCGGAAAGCCTATCGACGCCAGATGCACTCGTATTTGATGCGTACGCCCCGTCATAGGCCTTACCGTCAGCAATGAATATCCGTTATTGAACCGCTTCGCCGCTTCAATAACCGTACACGCCGGTTTGCCGCTTTCGTCCGCTTTAAACCTGCACGGAGCGCTGCCCGGCGTCGCGCTTCTGTCCGGTGCTATCGGTTTATCGATACTGAATGGCGTTTCAATATCAGGATACCCCCGCACTACCGCCGCGTACCTTTTTACTACTGAATTGTCACGAAAAAGATTTCCGAAGACCGCCCCTTGCTCCGCGTCTTTCGCGAACAGTACTGTTCCGGAGGTATCCCTGTCCAAACGATGTACCGGATGGCAGTTTGGATAGTGCGGCGTATTAACGTGACGCAATTGGTAGACTAAATTGTTGCGGAAAGACTTTCCGGCGCGGTGCACCAATAAGTTTGCGGGTTTGTCGACGCACAGCGTCCAATCGTCTTCGTATATTATCGAGTAGGAGAGGTTCGCTTCCGGTTCCTCGAATTCGCGAGGTTCGTAGGCTATGGTATCGCCTGCCGCGACCAAGCTTTCTTCGTCGCACCGGGCGTCGTTTGCAAAAACGCGTCCTTCGCGAATAAGTTCCGCCCACTCGTCCTTATTATGATAGGTGAACCTATCGGCCAGATAATCGGCGGCGGCGACGGGCGTACGGATGTTAGCGGGGATTTTTGATGAGAATATCATAATAAAAGCACGGCGGGGCCCGTTATAATAAAATCGAGCCCCGCCGCATTAACGACTTGCAACGTCAAATATTATTTCTTTTTGACGACCTTTTTCTTTGCGGGGGCGGCCTTTTTGGCCGGCGCCTTCTTAGCCGCTTTCTTCACCGGCGCGTCGCCCAAGATCGCGTCTTTGGCGGTCTTCGAGACCTTGAACTTCACGACCTTTTTCGCGGGGATCTTTATCACCGCGCCTGTCGCGGGGTTCCTGCCCGTCCTCGCCTTGCGCTGCACGAGGACCAACTTTCCGAGACCCGGAAAGACGAAACCGTTTTTCGCTTCCGCGTACGCCAGTTGCGAAAGATTGTCAAGAAACGACTTCACCTGTTTCTTGGAAAGCTCCTCGACTTCCGAGAGCTTCTGGATCACCTGAGTCTGAGTCAGACTTTTTCCTGCCATGTTGGCTCCTTTTTTGATACAGTGAGTTGTGGCGTTAAGCGCCGCATTACATACAGAATATAATATTTGCTCTCATAAATACAACATTTTTATTTATTTTTTAACATTTTTTTTGATCGGTCTCAAACCTTTCGTTCGCCGTGTCCAAAAGCCTGTACGTCTTTTCGATCATGTCGAACGATTTGTGCACCCACGCGCTGCCCCAGAAAAAGTTGCAGCTGGTCTCCGCCGTGAGCAGCGCGTCGTAGGCGTCGAATATTATCTGCCGCGTTCCGTCGATGTCGCGAACGGCGTCCGATTGCGCGCATTCGTCAAAGAGGCGCTTGGTTTTGTGGTAATACTCGCTTGCGAGGCGCAGTTCGTCGAAACCCTTCTTTTGCAGCAGCCCGCCCGTCCACTGCGTAAAGTCGCCGCCCCAATGATCGCCGGTATTCCACGCCCCGCGGTGCACCTCGACCTCCTCCTCCGGCGGGAACTTGTCTAAGTACTCCTTTATGTGCGTTGGTATGAAACCGAGCGTTCCCGCCCTATACCTGTTGAGCACCTCGTGATAGAAGCAACCCCAGAAATTTGAGCTGATGTCGGTGCTTCTGAACCATCCGCCGTTCTCGCCGTCAGTCCAAGTGGTAACGAGCGCCGGAAAGTCGCACCACTTTGTCCGCTCGTAAATCTCGTGCTGGAACCATCCCGGATCAAGCCCCGACTCCTGAGCGTCGGAGAGTTCGCGGTCCCGCGGAATCACGACGATCTCCTCGCCGCCGTACCGCGCTATGTACGGCCGGTACCGCCGCTCCTCCCAGCGCATTTCGCGCTTAGGCTTGATGTACCAGCAGTCCACAATCACGTATGAGTACCCGTGCCGCTTCAACATCGGGATCATCTCCATGCAGAACCCCATCTCCGGCGGCCAAAACCCGTGAAAGACCTCGCGCCCGAGCATGTGCCGCCCGAGTCCCTTCCACCAATCGGTTTGAGCGTCCCAGTCCGCCTCGGGTATCAGCGGGTAAACCGGATGGTAAAGCCCGCTGCCCACGAACTCGATGGGTGAACGGCGGAAGCGGTCCATGAAGTCGGCAATGGGCGCGACGTCCTGAAGCGTCTCGCGGATCCCCGGATCCTCAAGCTGTTTGAGCAGCGTGCCCGAGACGCTGAGGTGCAGCCGCGCGATGTCCTCGTAGCCCTCGAGCATACGGGTGATGCGGTCGTAACACCACATTATCTGCTTCGCCTCCCACCTCTCTTCCGGGGAGTTGAAGAGCGCCAGCAGGTTTCCGAGCGGTTGGTGAAGATGCAATCCGAGAGCGTGGTATATTGCGCCCATACGTGTATGCTTCCTTTTTTTTAAAGTTACGAATTATTGATTAATATAATTTTTTTCAAAATCAAAGTCAAATTTGACTTTTATCTTTCGGCTTTAATTATTTTTAATTTCGAAGCGCCGATAAAACACCTTTCATTTAATTCGGAGGTAGGTTATGCCGTTGAAACGTTTTGCCGCGGCGTGGTTCGCGGTTGCCGCGTGTTTTTTCGGCGGGTGCGTCGTGGACGGGCCTCTGCCCGACGATACGCCGGATACGTCCATTGACGCCAGATTTACCGGAACTTGGCAAACGATTTACGACGACGACGACGGCACAGGGATAGAAATTACCAATCTGGCCGGCACCGGCGACTTGATTGAGGGCGGTTTTTTGAGGGTCGGGAATTATTGGATCGAGAGTTGGCTCAATACCGGAACGTGGCGCGTGAGCAACGACACGCTGTTCGAAGTAATCGACGGCGATACGCTTCCTTTGCGATACATGTTCTCAAACTCCGGAAATAGGTTAACGCTCGTCTTTTGCGAGAGAGGGTCATGCTACGAAAACATTGCCGATAAGGTTGACGTAGCCGCCGTCAAAAGCAATTTGGGGACGGTTTACGGTCAAGACCTCGCCCTATACGTGTCCGAGAGTTATACGGATTTGATGTGGCGTTTGGAAGAAGACGAATATGAAACTATTGACTTTGACATTATGTATTTCTATGACGGCCAACGCTACTTCGGCGATGATTGGTACTACGACGACTATGACGGGTGCTATTATCACGGCGAGGATGAATGGGATGAGTGGTATGACCCGGTATGGTATACAACCGGATCCCGCTTGTTCCTAGTTCTTACGAACGGTATAGAAGCGGAAGAAACGGTGGAATTGAAGTACGAGGTCATAGGCGGCGGAAGCGCCGCGAAGCTGTTGATCTCTCCGGTACTGCCCGACGGGACGCTGTTAACCGAGGAGGATACGTGGCTGCCCGCCGAGTACGATGATTGGGGCTGGGGATTTAATAAGTCAAGGTACGGCAAAAAAGCCGCCAAAAGCCGCAAAGGCCTTTTCACAAAGAGAAAAGAGGACAGACGCAGACATGTGTGGAATAGTAGCGTACATAGGCGATAAACCCGCCATGCCGATATTGCTGAACGGCCTGAAAAGGCTGGAGTACCGCGGCTACGACAGCGCCGGCGTCAGCGTGATCGGCGCGGTCTCGTGCAAGATAGAGACCGTCAAGTCCGTGGGCAAGATACGGGCGCTCGAAAACAAGATAAACGGCAAGGACGGCGGCGCGAAACCAAGTTTGGACGGCACCATCGGCATCTCCCACACCCGCTGGGCGACACACGGCGAGCCCACCGTGGCCAACGCGCACCCGCACCTGTCCGCCGACGGCAAGATCGCCGTCGTGCACAACGGCATCATCGAGAACTACGCCACCGTCAAAAAGAGACTTGAGTCCGAGGGGGTGAAATTCGTCTCCGATACCGACACGGAAGTTATCGCCCATTGGATATCGCACTTTTACAATGGGAACCTCGGTGAGGCGGTTCAAGAGGCGCTCAAGTCGCTTGAGGGCGCGTTCGGCCTCGCGGTGATATGCGAGGACGAGCCGGACGTGCTGATCGGCGCGCGGCGCGGCAGCCCGCTCATACTCGGCGTAGGCGAGGGCGAGAGTTTCTTGGCCAGCGACGTCTCCGCCGTCGTGGAGCACACGCAGAAAATCGTCTACTTAGAGGACGACGACGTCGTTGAGATAACACGAAGCGGGTTCTCCGTCCGCAACGTCTCACGCCAGCAGGTCAGCCGCGAGACGCGGGAGATCGAGGCGGATTTAGAGATCGCAAAGAAGGGCAGCTTCCCGCACTTCATGCTGAAGGAGATATTCGAGCAGCCCGAGGCGCTGCGCAACTGCACACGCGGGCGGTTGCTGCTCGACGAGGGCAACGCTAAGCTGGCGGGGCTCGACAACTCAATACGGGAACTGCGCTCCATAGACCGCATAATAATCACCGCCTGCGGAACGAGCTACTACGCCGCTATGGTCGGGGAGTATCTCATAGAGGAGTGGGCCGGCATTCCGGTAGAGGTCGAGTACGCCTCGGAGTTCCGCTACCGCAACCCTATAATAGGCGCGGGCACACTGATCTTCACCGTCTCGCAGTCAGGGGAGACCGCCGACACGCTGGCCGCGCTCAAAGAGGCTAAGGGCAAGGGCGCGACGGTGCTCTCCATCTGCAACGTCGTGGGCTCCACGATAGCGCGGGCGGCCGACGGCGGCGTGTACCTCCACGCCGGCGCGGAGATAGGCGTGGCAAGCACCAAAGCCTTCAACGCACAAGTCGTAGTTTTGGCGCTCGTGGCGCTGCTGCTCGGGCGGCAGAGGCGCATGTCGTTCGAACAGGGAATAGAGATAACAAGGGCGATCGGCGCGCTGCCGGGATTGGTCGAGGAGACGCTGAAGCTCAACGATGAAATTTTATCAATAGCCAAGGATTATTACAAGTGCACCAACTTTTTGTACTTAGGCAGGCACTACCACTATCCCGTGGCCATGGAGGGCGCCCTTAAACTGAAAGAGATAAGCTACATACACGCGGAGGGTTACCCCGCGGCCGAGATGAAGCACGGCCCTATAGCGCTCATAGACGCAAATATGCCGGTGGTGATAGTGGCCCCTAAAGACGCTCTTTTCGACAAGGTCGTCTCAAACGCCAGAGAGATAAAGGCGCGCGGCGGCCGCTTGATAGTGGTGGCCACCGGCGACTCGGCGCCGCTGGACGAATTCGCCAGCCGCATAATAAGGATACCGGCGACCCACCCGGCGCTCATGCCTGTGCTGGCCAGCGTGCCGTTGCAGTTATTGGCTTACCATATAGCGGTTCTGCGGGGGAACGATGTGGACATGCCGAGGAATCTGGCCAAGAGCGTTACGGTGGAGTGAAAAGCCATTGTTATATTGATACCGTTGGATTTTTACCGCGGATTAGGGGACGTTTTCGTAAGGTAAAAACGATAATGGAGTAGAGGGGGTTCGAACCCCTGACCCTCAGACTGCCAGCCTGATGCTCTCCCAACTGAGCTACTACCCCGAAAGCGATTGTATATAAAATAATAGATCGCGTGAAATATGTCAATACTTTTGTAAATTTTTTTTAAGCTCGCAGTTCTTTGGCCAAGGCCGCCAATTCATCCATCTCCCCGGCGGTCTTGATTACCACCGCGTCCTCCGCCGGACCCAGCACGTTAATCATCTCTTCCGTTGATTCGTATGTAGATACGCGGAACGGGTTTTCGTAGTCCTTCGCCCTTGATTGGGCGGTGCGGGCGGCTATCTCGGCGCAGTCTTCGGGGACGGACTCCAAGAAGGCGTTGAAGAAACTTTCGGTCGGTTTATCATATATGGAAGTATCAATATCTTCAGGATCAGTACCTTCTAATACGGCCAAGGAATAGACGGCGTGTCCGATCTTTTCGTTTTTTTTGTAGGCGGCGGCGCGGTCTACGAATAGTTTGCGGACGCCGTCGAGCAGTTTACGGGCGCCGGCCCATGTACTGACGTCGCCGCTCTTTATTGTGTTGATAATGTTTTCCAAATCCCCTACGGTGATGATTGCCCCGCCGCAGTCTATCCACCTGCCTTGATCAAGCCTGACGTTGTCCGAAGCGCGGCGCGAGCCGTCCAATAACATATCAATGGCTTTTTTACTTAATATATCTACCCAACGAAAAATATGAAGGCCTCCCAAGGAGTTTATTAATTCCTTGAGATTTTTCAGACCGTTCTCTTTCATATAAGGCAAAATATTCTTAGCGCAGTAATAACGCGCCATCATCCTATACGCTTTGCAAGCCGCGTCGGCGTGTCGGAGCGGCGGCGACCGCAAAGTGTTGTCGTTGTCGGCGCCCGCGTTGTATTGCTCGATCAGGTTCAGCGCGTCTAAGATTTCGTCCACCGTGTCGGGCGCCAGGGGATCGTGTTCGATGAATTGGTCGCGGTGTACCCGTTTGTCCCGTGCCGCGAACTTCTGAGCGCTCCGCATCACCACGTACATATTGTGGGTGAACCAGAAGGCCGGGAATACCGTGGCGGAGTTGCTCTTTTCGTCCATGGCGATCAGGCTGAACGGCAGTTTCAAGTCGATTTCCGTTTGATACGCCCCTTTGGCGATCATCGTAAAGGAGGCGAAGCGGCTGTTGTGGCGCAGGCTGACGCATAGGCCCGGCCAAAAGCCGCGTTTGGCCCATATCTCGCCGTCGTTTACGCGGCTGTTGTGGTTTGAGCCGACGGTCGCCCCGGCGGCGATGTTGCTCTGGCCGCCTATGGAGGAGGCGATCAGGAAGGAGTTGTTGTGGTGCTGGGCATTCATCGGCATAATGAGGCTGTTGGCGATTTCGCAGCAGGCTATATTGGCGCAGTCGCCCACGACGGAGTGATCCGCGCGGGCGGCTTTGGAGAACGCCGCCGCCGTGCCTGTCATTACCGAGGACAGCTGCGCCGCCGAGTCGATCTTGTTGCCGTAGCCGATGATCGAGCTGCGGATTTGGACGGCGGGGCCGATGAACGTCGGCTCGTCGCCGTCGCTCAATACTGTGGAATTGCTGATCAACTCGGCGCCGTCAACGACTGTTGAGGGGCCGATTAACGTATCGCGGACCGCCCGTGTATTAATGATCACTGCGTTGTCGGCGATTATCGCGGCTTTCGGACATAGATAGCGGCAGGCGGCGTAAGTCATCTCGGTGAGTTTGGCGAGCAATTCGCCGTCGTCGCGGAACTTCGCCCAAAGGTAAGCGTCGGTACAAGTCATCCCCGGATAGGGGAGTATAGCCCTGCCCCCGTTTTCGTTGATTACATTGATTGGATATTGATGATCCGCGTCGACGCTCATCCCGAAAGTAGCACCGACCGCGGAGGAAATTTCGTTGACTCCGAATATCAAAACAGAGTCGCTAATATGTTGATTTATAGAGAATAATAGATTGTGAATTGCTACATCGTCATCTATGCAAATGTTATTGAAATGGCTGTTGTAGAGCCCGGTTTTGAGTGATATGTTCCCGTATTGCAGACGATCTTTGTTGAACGCGCCTATCGATATTCGCCCCTCAAAACGACACCCGCGTACCCTGTCCGCGTCAAAACCCTTGACGGCGACGCGGACGTCGCCCCAGTTTGCGGCAGTGTTACCCTGCCCCTCAAGCCGCGCCGTCTCTTTGGACGTAAGGGCGCGGTATCGGTCGGCGGGGCGCTCCGCACCCCATTGTTTGATGATTTCTTCCATGTTGTATCAATATATATAATTAACGTCGGCTCCATCAATAAAAAATGCGCTTATTTTGTAACAATTCCGGTTTTAAAAAAATCTAACATATCAATGAGCGGCATAAACTATATTATGTAGGTATGCCGTTTTTCCGCAAATCATCTTTAACACGTAACCATAAGGGAGACCGTTTGCTATGAAAGGTAACAGGTTTTTGATTCGGGCGGCGTTATTTGTGTCGGTTGTTATGTTCGGCGTCTGCGCGGCGGTGGCCGAGAAGAAGCCGGATATGTCTGTCTACGGCGATGTTATAGCCAAAGCCGGACAGTCGGAGATAGTTATTGAAAACACGCTTCTTACGCCGCTTTCGGTTCTGGTGGACGGCAGGGAAGTGGGCAACGCCAAACCCCGCAACAATACGCGTTTCGTTGTGGCCGACGGCAACCACTATCTTAAGGTCGTAGGGCTTGCCAAGGGCAGCGGTTCTTCCAAGGACCTTCAGTTCTATACGAGGGGCAAGCGGTTCATTTTCAAGGTGACCGGCCCCACCATCCAGTCGGTCTATCTGTCTCGGGAAAGCGTTTACGACTTGGGCGTGCCCCCGGGCCCTCCGGCGCCCGGAGTGGCTGTGGAGAACGGCGGCAACGAACCGCCCCCCCTCGCCGAAACCTCGCTCGGCAAGGACAAAGCGGCTATGTTTGACCGCTTAGACAAGCAGGTTACGCCGGCTGTCGCCCCGTCTTCCGCTTCCGCTGCGGCTCCCGCTCCGGCGCGGACGTCCGCGGCTCCAGCTACGCCGGCGTCCGCGGCTCCCGCGCAGAGTAGCGCGCCCGTCGTACCGGCCGGACCGAAGTTCGCCCTTATCGACGGTAAAAAGCCGCACATAGCCGTCTACGTGACCGGCGACAAGACGGCAGGCGAGAAAAAGGCGCTGGGCGACAAACTGCTGACCGCGCTCGTCAACAGCGGTAAGTTCATAGCCATCGAACGCTCCAAAGAGTTCTTGGACGAGATTGACAACGAACAGAGGAAACAGCGCGAGGGCTCCGTTGACGAGAGCCAGATAAGCAAATTGGGCAGGCAGTTCGGCGTCCACTACGTCTGCGTCGCGAACATAATAGAGGCCTTCGGCGGCCACCAAGTCTCCGCCAGAATAATCAACGTGGAGACCGCCGTAGTGGTGGCCATGGGTGAAGACGACAGCCCGCTTCGGAATATGGACGACTTGGCGAGCGTGTCGTTTAGGATTGCCAGGACGTTGCTCAAGGAATAATATCTAAATCTATTAAGGATAATACAGGTGAAGCAGGGGTTGATGACGTCAACCCCTCTCTCATTTTTTTTAAGGAGACAGAGATGTTAAAGGTTAGAGAAGTCTGCAGGGTGGTATTGCTGTCGGCTGCGCTCTTGTTGGCGGCAGGTTCCGCGTTTGGCGCCAATCCGCCGGCGCTCGCGGGCAGATGGGTGCTTGAAGAGGGCGGCAGGGCGCCGGCCGGTTTTCCGGGCAACATGGAGCTGCTCAGAGACGGGACGGGTATAGTAGACGGCAAGAGCCGCAATTGGAAGACCGAAAGCGGTCGTTTTTACTTTATGGGGGACAAAGCGCTCGCCTACGATTATAAATTGGCGGGGTCGACGCTTACGCTCAAAAATGACGATGGAAAAGAGGTGTCCTATCTTACGTTGGCTGCCGCCAAGAAGGCCGAAGACGCCAAAGAAGCCGCCGCGCAGGCCGTCAAAACCGGCGCGAGTACGCTTACCGACAGCAGAAACAATAAGACTTACAAGACTGTAAAGATAGGCGGCAAGACGTGGATGGCTGAAAATCTCAACTATCAAACGGGTAACTCTTGGTGTTACGGCGGCGTCGCGGCCAATTGCGCCAAATACGGCAGGCTCTACGACTGGAAAACGGCTACGGCCGTTTGCCCCTCCGGATGGCACCTGCCCTCAAATCAGGAGTGGACGGCCTTGATGACGACGGTCGGCGGCCATTCGGTGGCGGCCAGAAAGCTGAAGGCCGCGAGCGGTTGGTCCAGCAACGGCAACGGAACGGACGAAGTCGGTTTCGCGGCTACGCCCGGCGGCAACCGCCGCAACGACGGCAAATTCTACGGCATAGGCAACGACGGCAGTTGGTGGTCGGCCACGGAGGTTGAAGGCGACCTTGCCTACTATCGGGGCATTTTCTACGCCAGCGAGAAGGTATACGAGTTCAACTACGATTGGGGTTACGGTTTTTCGGTACGATGCGTGCAAGACTAAAACAAACGCCGGGCGCGATAGCGAAGCGACAACCGCTTTTCGCGCCGCCCCCTCCATTTTTACAGCAGTGCATTTAAGCAGGGTTTAAGCGTATCTTCCCCAAAGAGCGAGAATTGTAAAAAAGATGAATTAATTACATGTTGACATGGTGATTGGATATATGTTATTTTAATATGGGGGGAAGGCGTGGAGAACCGCCTGACCGGGGCTATATAGCAAAACCCTAAAGTTGTGAGCGGTCACGAAAGGCGGGCGGGGTTAATATGCGCGAGTTGATAACCAATGATGTTACCAAATGCGTAGGCTGCAACAGATGTATCCGGGTTTGCCCGGTTGAGGGCGCGAACATTGTTTACAGCGAAGGCGGTCAGATCAAGGTAAAGGTGGATTTCAACCGATGTATTGTGTGCGGCGCCTGCATCCAGACTTGCCGGCATAAATGCCGCGGTTACTATGATGATACCGAGCGTTTTTTGGAAGATTTGCAGAGAGGGGTGCCCATCTCCATGTTTGCCGCCCCAGCCAACCGCGCCAACGGCGAGAATTGGGGGCGTTTGCTCTCTTGGCTTAGGCAGATGGGGGTTAAAAAGATATACGATGTCTCCGCGGGGGCGGATATATGTACATGGGCGCACATCAGGTACATTCAGAGAGAATCCCCGCCCTCCCTTATCACGCAGCCTTGCCCCGCCATCGTAAACTATATCGTGGTTCATAAGCACGAGTTGCTGCCGTATCTCTCGCCGGTGCACAGCCCTATGCTTTGTACGGCGATTTTCATGAAAGATTACGAGCATATAACCGACAATATCGCCGCCTTGTCCCCGTGTATCGCAAAAGCGCACGAGTTCGACGCGACGCAGTATGTGCACTACAACGTGACGCTGAAAAGGCTCTACGAATATATCAAAGCGCGCGGGATCATGTTGCCGAACGAAGAATCGGGTTTTGACCATCCGGACTCCTCTTTGGGGTGTTTGTACTCCATGCCGGGGGGGCTTAAGGAGAACGTGGAGCTGTACCTCGGCAAGGCGCTGCGTATAGACAAATCCGAGGGACAGAATATAGTGTACCGTGCGTTGGATGAGTTTGCCGGTAAGCACGGAAATGACCTGCCTGTTGTATTTGACGTGCTGAATTGCCCGGAAGGCTGCAATCTGGGAACAGGTTGCGCGCACGATCGCGACGTTTTCAAAGTCAACGCCATTATGGACGCGGCGCGGCAGAATGTGTTGCATGGGCGCGCCAAAGAGGATTTCGAGGCCTTGTACGCCGAATACGACAAGGCGCTGAATTTGAACGATTTTATCCGAAAGTACACCCCCTCGCACGTCCGTCCGTATATGGCCGGCGAAGAGCAGATAAGACGCTCTTTCACGCTCTTGGGAAAGGATACGGAGCTCGCCCAAAATTTCGATTGTTCCGCGTGCGGTTCCGATACCTGTCACGATATGGCCAAAAAGATTGCTTGCGGGTTGAATATCCCTACGAACTGTATCCAAAAGGCCCGCGACGATATCAATAGGGAGCACGGCGCCCTTATCAGCTTGTCGTCGGACAATCTCCAAGATATCAATAGGATGCTCACCGACATCTCAAAGGTCAAGGAACTCTGCGACGTGATAGTAGACAGCGTCGCCGACGTGAACACCGCCATAGAGCAGTACAACAACATGGCGATGGAGATCGACAAGATCGCCATGCAGATAAACATCATATCGCTCAACGCGTCTATCGAGGCCGCCAGGGCGGGTGAGCACGGCAAGGCGTTTGCCGTCGTGGCGGCGGAGGTGCGCAACTTGGCGCGCTCATCCAAGACCACGGTCTCCGCGACCGAGCGAATAGAGGCGGAAGCGACGGAATCCATACAAAAGATCAATTCAATGACCGATAACATAAGCGCCGAAGTAAAAAAAACGTACCAAGACATAGAGGAAATTTCCCAAAAAACGCAGGCCGCGTTGGACAAGGCCGAACAAGTAAGCGACGAATGACGCTTGTCGGTGTCGGCGCGGTAAAATATATTTATTGCAAGGTATTGACAAACATCCGTGCGCTATTGTATTATTATACTATGAAGAGACCGATTATCTGTACCCGAATAGGCGTATTTGTCGGCACGGTTGCGTTCTGTGCCGGCGCGGCCTTTGCGCAGCAACCCGCGCCGCCGCCGGCTTTCCAACCCGCTCCGCCGCCGCTTCAGCTTCAGCAGCCGGTTCAGGCGCAACCCGCGCCGCCGTCGCCGGCCTACCAACCCGCTCCGCAGCCGGTTCAGCAACAACCGCCTGTTGTGGCTCCGCCTCCTCCTCCGCAAAAAGAGGCGCAGGATCAGTCCGGATGGGGTGCCGGCACTTCACCCGCGCCGGAAGCGCCAAAAACGGGCCTTATCGACGCAAAGTCCTCTATGCGCCTTGGCGTTGAACTCTCCGCCGAGGCTTTGGCGGCCGCGCCGTACCTATACTATGACAACGGCAAACGGCCGGGCGTCGGGAAGGTCGCATACCCGAAGGATCATTACATTTACCGGCGTTTCGACAATGTGGTCGTTAAACCCATAGGGGGAGAGCTGCCTTTCAAAAACGGCGATACCGTCGACGTACTGAAGTACATTAAAAACGTCAAGGTCGGCGGAGAGCGCGCGTGCCTTGTGGCGCGTATCGCGCGCGGCGTCGTTTTTGCGTTTGTAGGCGATAACGCTGTCGTCCGGCTGACAGATATGTGGGGCAAGGTGACCGGTTCGGAGTCGGTCGTGCGGGCGACGCCGTTTATACCCGTATACGTAGACAATAAGCCGGCGGGCGGAGGGGCGAATATAGGGGCCAACGTGATACTCCAACTTGACGCGACTGTCGCCGCGCCATACATGCATCAATACATTGTCTTAGACAAGGGTTCCGAAGCGGGCGTCAAAATAGGGGATTTCTTCAGGGTGGTGGATAAGGAGCGTCACGATCGTCTTACCGAGGAATTGGTGGAAGCGCAGGTGCTCAACGTGACGCCGAAAGCGTCTACGCTTTTGTTGCAAAAGATTTACAGAGAGCGGTTAAAACCGGGGGACAGGGCGTACCTGAGTTTCAGGGCCGCCGCCAAAATTGATTGACAATGCGGTATCAACACATTAACAGATCGGATATATGCGATGGCTGATAACGTGGTTTACACTTTGGGAAAACGGTTGCTGATAAGCAACAGCCGGCGCACCGTGCGCGGGTCGGTCATATTTTTCCTAACGCACCTGCTGTTTTTTGCGGGTATAGCTTTTGCCGCCGAGATCATGTTGGTCTTGCTCGGGGTGTGGGGTATACATGTGCCCTTTGTAGGCCAGGTGACGAGGATGCTGGGCGGATAAGGCATCGCTTCGGTTAATACGATATTATTTGGGACATTGTAGGGGCGGACCTATGTGTCCGCCCTTTTTTGATGTTAATGTCGGTCTTGATTTTCATATTTATCCATAAACAAGTCATAATATTCGGAGCGATACGCTATGACAAAGACAAAAACGAAAAGGCAAACAGCGTTGCTGTGCGCCGTCGCCGCGCTGTTTATCGCCTCCTCCTGCGCCGCCCGCACCAACAAACGCGGCAGCGCCGAAAGCGAGGCCATATTGCCGCAGATCGACGTCATAAGGGTCAAGGAGAGCGCAGACGAAGCGTTGCGCATTGCCGGCGACCTGAAACGCGAAAACGAGGCGCTCAACGCGAAGATCACAGAGTTCGACAACCGCCTTATTCTCCTCTCCGAAGAGGTGTCAAACGTCTCCACGGCCAAAATCGAGGAGCTTGAAACGCGCCTGGCGCTCCTCACCGAAGCCTACAAAGAGATGTTCGTGAAACAGCACGCGTTGGAGATCGCCATACGCCCCGTGCCCAAACCGACACCGCCGCCGCCCAATAGGTCGACTTTCACCACAACCTCCGACGGGTTCATCGTGGCGTCGCCGGAGTACGAGATGTTCCAAACGGGCCTGCGCCTCTTCAACAACCGCAGTTACGAAAAGTCGCTGGCCATGTTCACCGACTGCTTAGGCAAATTCCCCGACGGCGAGTACCGCGACAGGGTGCAGTACTGGATAGGGGAGTGCAACTACCAGCTCAAGCGGATGGAACAGGCTATCGAGGCGTACAAAAAAGTGTTCACCTACCAAAACTCCTCCAAGTCCGACGCCGCGCAATTCCAAATAGCGCTGGCCTACCAAAAGATGGGGCAGACGGAAAAAGCGAGGGCGGAGTTCAGGAGGCTCGTTGAACGGTACCCGGCGAGCAGTTACGTCGAGAGGGCGAAAAAGTATATTTCGGAACTAAAATAAATGGGGTTTTGTGTGGGTAGGCCTATAAATATAAAGTCAAATTCTTTTTAAGACGAAGCCTTCGGCTTCATAGATAAATGCGGGGCTAAACCCCGCATTTTCAATCAAAGGCAAAGTCAAAAGCAGTGTTGACGTTGAAGTTGACTTTGATTGAAAATCGGGGGTTTAGCCCCCGATTTATCTATGGAAGGCGAAGCCTTCCGTCTTAATATGAATTTAATAATTTGACTTTAATGATTTCGATCAAAAAAACTTTTTCCTTGCATCCCTATTGTCCGCATATTATATTATATACTGGTCCGGCGGATTGGGCGGATCTTAGACGGGTTTCGGGTCTTGGTCACGGTATAACCACGCGGGGGGTTATAAAAATGGCGGTTAAAGAGAGAATATCCAAACTTCTGGAAGCGCTCAACGTGGGTTTATATGAGCGTGAGAATGAGTTGAAACTGGCGCTGCTTTCCTCTATTGCCGGAGAGAGCATCTTCTTCTTGGGCCTTCCGGGTGTGGCCAAAAGTTTGGTGGCCAAGCGGCTCAAATACGCCTATAAGGGCGAACGGGTCTTTGAATACCTTATGAGCAGGTTCAGCACGCCGGATGAAATTTTCGGCCCGATTTCCATTTCCGAACTCAAAAAAGATAAGTATGTCCGCGTAATCGACGGCTATCTCCCCGACGCTGAGGTGGTTTTTCTTGATGAAATATGGAAAGCCGGGCCTTCCATTCAAAACACACTGCTAACTATTCTAAACGAAAAGGTTTTCCGCAACGGCAAAACGGAAAGCGAAATCAGGGACGAGAAAAACGTCAAAATAGAACGGGATGTTCCGATAAAAGTCCTAATTTCCGCGTCAAACGAATTACCCAACGAAGACGATAAGGCTCTAGGGCAGAGCCTCGACGCCCTGTGGGATCGTTTTCTAGTGCGGTTTGTGGTTGATGGCATAGAGGATCCGGAAAAATTCAATAAGATGATAGCAATGTCAGACGCCCCCTATAAAGACACGGTCGCCGATAAAATAACAGATGACGACTACCAAAAGTGGAAAGACGCGATAGGTAAGATCGTTATTCCGGAAAACGTATTTAAGGTCATTGGCGCGATCAAGGAAAAAGTGCGTCTGCACAATGACAACGTTAATAAGGAAAACGCTGAGAGGCAAATCTACATCTCGGACCGCCGGTGGCATAAAATTGTACGGTTGCTGCGCGCTTCGGCGTTTTTGAACGATAGGGCCGAAGTGGATTTGATGGATTGTTTTTTGATCCGGCACTGTATCTGGAACGAAAAGGAACAGAGAAATCAAGTATGGCAGTTTGTCAACGAGGCCATTGAAGAGCAAGGGTGCGCCGTTTCTCTCGATTTGGGGGAAATTAAGGCCGGTATTGATAAATTAAAGAAAGAAATTGAGAA
>JAITFI010000036.1 GCA_031281485.1 Chitinispirillales bacterium
GGGTAAATTCCCATTTTGTCAAGCAAATGGGCAACACGAAAGACCGGCGCGTCGTCGTTGCGAACAAAATCAGAATCAGTAGTAACGTCAAAGCGGTCAACAGCATGATCTATCCTTCAAGATTTTCAAGAAAACGTTTCTAATTGTTTTGACAACCCGATCTCAGTACACCTTCACCTCCCAGTCGGCGGCGTATTCTATGGTGTCGTCGACCCGTTTGATCAACCCTATGCCGTATTCCCGCGCCTTTATGACGGCCTTATCCTCAAACGCGAGGGCGCCCAAGCCGAGGTAGATTTTGAAGTCTTTGTAGGCGGGGAAGAGGAGTCTGAAATTTTTAGCCGCGGTCTCGGCCAGTTCTTCCACATCTTTTTCCCTTGCCCTATACTTGGTCTCTACGAGCGCGACGGAAGCGGCGTTGGTCATGACGATATCGAACTCGTCTTCTAATTTTCTTCCGTCCGGCAACGTAATCTTGGACTTCAGCCTATCGCTTACATCGTCGAAGTGGATACCGGCGAACTCTTTCTGCCTCCACAGCGATCTGAAATAGACGTCTTCCGCGAACATCCCGTTGCTTTTGGCGATGCCGGCCACCTCCGCGCTCATAGCGGCGAATCGGGCGTCGAGATCAGCTTGGCGCTTCTCGTACTCGGCCCGATACTTCTCTGCCTCGGCCCGGTATTTTTCGGTCTCAATCCGGTACTTCTCGATCTCGGTCCGGCAATTTTCGGCCGTTTTTTTCATAAACTCTCCTATTTTTCAGTGTTTAATCCCAATGCGCCGACCCGATAATCAGACCTGCGCGCCCGCTTTCCGTACGTATCCCGTACGTGTTTTGAATTTGAACCGTACAACGAGAATGGTACAACGAAAGCGGCTGAGAGAGCGGGCCGAAACGAACAGCCCTAGAGAGAGTGACGCCGCAATAGTAATATAATGTTTTTTTGCGGCGAATGTCAATATATTTCGTATATTTTTTTGCCCCCTAAAAGTCCTGATCCGTAACCCTCGCGTTCAGCAGCAGCCCCACGAGTATCGCCACCGTCATGGTAAACGAACCCCCGTAGGAGAGGAACGGCAGCGGTATGCCGGTTACAGGCGTCATACCGAGCGTCATCGCTATGTTCACGAATATGTGGAAGCCGAGTATCGCGGTGCAACCTATAGCGGTCAGGTTGATGAAGCGGTTTCGGCAACCGTAGGTGACCATCAATCCTTTTATAATCAGCGTCGCGAAGAGGATTACCACTAGAGAGCAGCCGACAAGACCGAACTGCTCGCCAAGCACGGAGAAGATGAAGTCGGTGTGCTGCTCCGGCAGGAACGACAGACGCGACTGGGTGCCTTGCAGGTAACCCTTGCCGAATATGTGGCCGGAGCCTATGGCCACCTTGGACTGTATGACTTGGTAGCCGGAGCCGAACGGGTCGGCCTGCGGGTTCATGAAGCTCGTTATGCGCATCTTCTGGTAGTCTTTGAGCACCGAGCCCCAAACAACCGTAGTCACCGTGGCCGTCGTGATGTTCCCGACGATCACGCCTATCCAAATGTACAACGGGGCGCGGAAGATGTAGAGCAATACCACCACCACTAAGAAAAAGAGCCCCCACGGCACCGCCTCAAAGACACCCCAACTCTCGCCGGTGTTGAAGGTGAGTAGAAGCGGAATGGCGGAGAGCAGCAGGGATATCAGAGGCGAGACGACGTAGAATACGTCGAGCAGGGTCAGGCTGCTCCAGTAGAACATGGGCAACGCCATCACGCAGAAGACCATGGCAGTGCCGAGGTCGGGCTGCTTCAGCACCAGGGCGAACGGGACAAGGATCAGGCTAACGGGAACGATGAGCGTCGGCAGGTTGTATAGCGAGACGGGCCTTTCGCTGAGGCGTTTGGCGAGCGCCAAGAGCAAGCCAACCTTGGCAAACTCGGAGGGCTGTATCTTTAAGCCGCCGACCAAGATCCACCGCTCGGCCCCTTTGGCGGACACACCGGAGCCGGTGGCAATCGCCAACACGAGCATGACGAGCGACATGCCGTAAAAGGCATACGCGCCCTTGGATATATAGCGCGCAGGTATCGAGATAATGAGGATGACGATCAGAAGCGCCATCACAACCCATAGTATCTGCTGCTTGTATATGCCGGCGAGCGGCCCGCTCTCGTGAATGTATGTCGCGCTGTAGACTAGGAATATCCCGATCACCCACAGGGCCACGGCCGTGAGGAGGAGGGTGAAGTCTAAGCTGTTCTTTCTGCGGAGGTCGTCCATATCAGCACTCTCCGAAACGTTTATCGTTGTTAGTCATTACCGCCCTCCGGTGTTGGCCGGCGGATCGCCGGCGCGGACTCGGATCTGTCCGCCGCGTCGGCGGCCGCGTTTGCCGCGCTCTCTGCCGCCGAGAGCGCGGGTCTTTGCGTCAGCGGCCTTTTGGTTTTCAGTTCCGAATCCGGGTTATACTTTTTGTAGACGCTCTTTCCCTCTTCGGTTTCTGAGAAGAAGTAGTTGAGGAGCGCTCCGGCCACGGGCGCCGCCACGGCGCCGCCGCCGCCGGCGTTCTCTATGGCCACCGCCACGGCGATCACCGGGTCGTCGACCGGGGCGACGGCTATGAACATCGCGTGCGAGATGTCGCTGTGCGGGTTCTGCGCGCTGCCGGTTTTGCCGCCCACCGGAATCCCCTGCACCCCGGCGCGCCAACCGGTGCCGCCCGGCCTGACCACAGCGGCCAGCGCCTCGCGAATTACATCGAGGGCATACTGGCCGACCGCAATTTTATTCCTTACCACCGGCAGGTTCTGGTATACCAAGATACCGTCCTTGTTACGCTCCTCGCTGAGCAGGCGGGGCGTGTATATGAGTTTCCCGTTGCCCATGCCGCCCACCATAAGCGCCAACTGCAGCGGCGTGAGAACCTGCTGCTGGCCTATGGCGAGGTCCATGACGAGACCCTGCGTCCAGCGCCATTTTCTGGCGGCGAAGCGCTCGTTGTAGGCCTTTTCGCCCGACAGGTATCCGGCCTTCTCCCCGGGAAGGTCGATGCCGGTAACGCTGCCCAAGGAGAACATATTCGCGTACTTGTTGATCCGGGTGTCGCCGAGCTTGAGACCGAGCTGGTAGAAGTACACGTTGCACGAGTACTGCACCGCCGATATGATGTTCGTGCTGCCGTGCCCGGGCGGCGGTTTGTGGCACTTCGCTATGCGGTTGCCGAAGCGGAAGCTCCCGCCGCACGTAGACGGCATCCTCGAATCCTTTGAGATGATCCCGGCGTCGAGGCCGGTTATTCCGGTGAGCACCTTGAACGTCGACCCCGGAGGGTAAACGCCGGCGATGGCGCGGTTGTTTAAAGGAAGGTTGCGGTCAGCCGCCACCGCCGCCCACGTCTTGCTTCTTACAGAGGACGACGAGGAGAAGATATTGGGGTCTACCGACGGGTTGCTGAAGAGCACCAAAACGTCGCCATTGCGCGGGTCAACTGCGACCACGGCGCCCTTTAGCGAATCGGGAAAGGCCTTTTGAGCCGCAAGCTGCAGGTTGATGTCGAGCGTTGTGTACAGATCGTATCCGTAGGTCGGATCAATTTTTTTGATGTTTGACACGGTGCCCAAGCTTTTGCCGTAGGCGTTGACCTCAAGATACTCCCGTCCGCACTTCCCCCTCATGACGCTCTCGTATGTGCGCTCAAGCCCCGCCCGGCCCATCAGGTCGCCCCAGTAGTAATCTTGGTTCCTGAGGGTGTCGAACTCGTTTTCCGGTATCTCGCCCATGTAGCCCACCGCGTGGAAAGCCGACGGGCCGTAGGGGTACTCGCGGCGCGATTCCGTCTCCACCACTATACCGGGCAACTCCATGTAGTGCTCTTCCACTATGCTCACAATGTCTATGGGCACGTCCTCCTTTATGCGAGTGAGCTCGAACTTGCGGGTGTTGGCCTTGCGGATCTGCTGAACAAGCGTCACGCTGTCGAAGACGGCGTTGCCCTCTACGTCGCGTATCTTGCAGAGCGAGGAGATCACAGCATCGCGGTTGCGCAGACTGTAGGGCAGCACGCATATCGAGTAGGCGGGACGGTTGCGCGCCAGCTCGTTGCCGTTTCTATCTAAAATACGGCCGCGCGGGGGCAGCACCACCTGTTCGCGCATGCTGTTCTCATTCGACACCCGGATGCTCTCTTCCGCCTCGATAACCTGTAAGCGGTATAAATTCACGAGCAACACGGTCATAGCGACGCAACACACTACCGCGACCATAAGGCTCTTCGCCCGTCGTTCATGCGGTTCGTCATGTAGCCTTTTTCCAGTCGCCATAGCGTACCGATCAATCTACCAGTCTATGCGGTTTGACGACATTTACCCAAACAAGCGGGATGGCCGCGAAAACGAGCGAGTACAGGGCTCTGGGCAGGGTGACCATCAAAAGCTCCGTGAAAAATGTACCGGCGCTGCCGTCGGACTTCACTACGTGCACAAGCATAACGATCGTGTCATTCAATATAAACATAGCGATGAGCAGCGCCCCGCGCGTGATGGGGTCTAAACGCACGACCCGCTCGTTGAACAGACCGCCGACAAAACCGGTCACGCACTTGGCCAAAGCGGTCTGCCCGAGAAAGCTCTGCGAAAAAAGGTCTTGCCCCAAACCGAGAAAGAAGCCAACGTACACGCCCGGCATCACGCCCAAACTGAGCGACAGGTAGAAGAGGGCGATGAGCGGCAAATCGGGTTTGAACGACATCACGGCCATGTAGGGCACGAGCGTGCTCTGCAAGATCAGGCACAAAACGATCCATCCGGTCCATTTCAATATTATGTTCATCATTTTTCTATCTTCACCAGATCGAGTTCGGCGCGCTGCGCCGCCCACAGCGGCGGCAGGCGCATTACGAAAACCTCTTCCAACTTTTCGAAATTGACGGAAAAATCAATATACGCGCGCTTGAAGAGGGGGTTGCTGTCGTCAATCTTCTTTACGAAGCCGACCGTGAGACCCTTGGGGTATATACCGCCCAGGCCGGAAGTGACTATCGTGTCCCGCGCCTGAGCGTCCTCATGGCTGCGCAGGCGGACGAAGAAGTCGCGCCCGTTTTCGGTTTGCAGTATCCCCACCGCCCGCGACCTGCTGACCATTACGCTCGTTCGGCTGGACGGGTCGCGCAACAACTGCACCATGGCCATGCCCTCCAAAACCTGCACGACCTTGCCCGCCGCGCCGCGCTCGCCCACCACAGGCATGTACATCTCGACGCCCTGCGCGAGGCCGCCGCTGACGATAATGCTGCGGTACTGCGGCGACGGGTCGCGGGCGACGACTCTGGCCGGAACAAGCGTGTAGAGGGTGTTCTCGGCGAACCCGACCAGCCCGCGCAGACGCACGTTCTCGGCAGTCTGCTCACGGAAAAGCTGCAACTGCGTACTGATCTCGGTGAGCTCTTGGCGGAGGCGCTTATTTTCGGAGTAAAGCCCCGTGAACGCCGGGACCTGCGAGACCGCTATATACGCCGGGTAGAAGAGGCTCATGGAGAGGGCGCGGGCGATCTTGACCTGCACTTCCGGGCGTACGGCGATCATTACAATGCTTAGGACAACCGTGAGCAGCAGCGAACAGGCGTTGCGGTGGCGGACGATCAAGTCTATTATTAATCGCATATTATGTAGAGCCCGCCCCCATCTTTACCTGCCGTGCTTGCCTGTATGCATAAGTACCGGGTGGTACTTTTCGAACTCCTCGATGATCTTTAACGCCCCGCGGGCCACGCAGGTCAGCGGGTCGTCGATTACGTTTACCGGGAGGTTCGTCTCTTGACGGATTCTTTCGTCTAACCCGCGCAACTGCGAACTGCCGCCGGTCATTATTATACCCTTGTCTAAGATGTCGGCGGAGAGCTCCGGGGGCGTTTGCTCCAAGGCTTGTTTGACGGCTTCCACTATAACGGAGATCGGCTCGTTCAGGGCGTCGCGGATCTCGGTGGAAGTTATGCGGAGCGTTTTGGGGATGCCGGCTACCAAGTCGCGGCCCTTTACCTCCATCTCCAACTCGTCTTCAAGCGGGAAAGCCGAGCCGATTTGGATCTTGATCTGCTCGGCTGTGCTTTCGCCTACCAACAGGTTGTACGCTTTTTTGAGGTACGAGACGATGGTTTCGTCCATTTCGTCGCCGCCGGTGCGGACTGACATGTCGCAGACCATGCCGTTCAGGGCGAGGACGGCTATCTCGGCGGTGCCGCCGCCGATGTCGATGACCATGTTGCCGGATGGCTCCTCAACCGGGATGCCCATGCCGATGGCGGAGGCCATAGTCTCGGTCACAAGGTAAACCTCGCGGACGCCGGCGCTCTCGGCGGAGTCGATCACGGCGCGCTTTTCGACCTCCGTGATGCCGGCCGGGACGCCTATCACCGCGCGCGGACGGAAGTAGAAGCGGTGCTTCTGAACCTTTCGGATGAAGTACTTGAGCATCTGCTCGACGAGATCAAAGTCCGCGATCACCCCGTCCTTCATGGGGCGGATGGCCTCTATCTCGCCGGGCGTGCGGCCAAGCATCCTCTTGGCCTCCAACCCTATGGCGACAACGTTCTTGGTGTTCCTATCGACCGCGACGACCGACGGTTCGTCGATGAGGAGTCCCCGCCCGCGGGCGTACACCAGCGTGTTGGCGGTCCCAAGGTCAATCCCTAAATCATTGGAAAAAACCGGCATTAATCCCATAAATCAGCCCCAAAGCCCTTTTTTGGTCACGTGAGCAGACACGATACCGCATTCGCGGAAATTACAACCGTTTGTATAATATAATATTGCGCGCCGCCGATAACTAAATTTTTGTTAAAATTATTTTTTATTTATTTTTTTGGTAACAGCCATATCTTTCTATTGACCTTCCGTATGGAATAACGTATATTATATGTTAGAACTGTTTAAAATCAGGAAGACAGCGCGGGGAGACGGAGAATCTATGCCTACTAACGATGGCGGCGAAAATTGCTGTTCGCCGAAGCGCCGCGACGTCATTATTGACGCGTTGAACAAGTCGATAGAGATATTTTCAGCCCACGAAGAAAATTCTTTTGACGAAGTGCTGACCGACGGCATACGGCCGGTGGCCAACGCCGTGGGCTTAGACCGCGTCGTCTTTTACGCGCTGGTGGAGAGGGACGGGGTTAAGCGCCTCGGACAGGTCTACCGCTGGGACAAATCTAAAGGCGGGCTGATGTCTCTGGCCGACGAACTGCGGGTCTTGCCCAATGTCCCGGTCTTGGAAGACTGGATCTCTACTACGTCGCGGGGCGAGGCCGTACGGCTTCGGGAGAGCGATTATTCCGAGGATGTGGCGGCCGTGATGCGCGCCTACGGCATAAGATCGATAATGATAGTGCCCATTTTCACGCACGGAAAATTTTGGGGAGTCGTCAACCTTCAGGATCACACGAACGACCGCTATTTTGACGAAGGCTGCGCCGATTTGCTGTTTTCGGCGGCGCGCGTCTTCTCAAACGCGGTAATCAGGGCCGAATCGGAACGCGACACTCATAACGCCCTAAAAGCGCTGGAACGCCGCGAAAAGATGTCGGACACCCTAAACAAGGTCTCCGTCATGTTCCTCTCGCAGCGGGAAGACACCTTTGAGGAGACCATGACGACGGGCGTGAGGGAGATAGCCGATTTGTTCAACTTGGACAGGCTCTCAATTTGGCGTAACATAAAAAAGCCCGACGCCATGCACGCGTCACAAATATACCGATGGGATAGGGACGCCGGCGGCACAACCGTGCCTACGCCCGGGCTGGAAGACGTCGCTTACACCAAACTCGCGCCGCGCTGGGAAGCCGTCTTTGCCAAAGGCGAAACCATTAACTGCCCGATAAAACACCTGCCCGAAGCGCCCATGCTGCGGTCGTTCGGCGTGGTATCGGCGTTTATCGCGCCGATCTTCATCAACAACGAATTATGGGGCTTCGCCCTCCTTGAAGACCGCCATACGGAGCGCTTTTTTGAAAAAGACAGCGCCGAAATGATGCTATCCGCCGTGCTCCTATGCGCCAATACAGTAATGCGCGCCGACATGGAGCGTGAGATAATCAGCGCAAACGAATTCACCAGCGCCATCATCGACGCTTCGCCGATAGGCTTCAACGTTTTCGACGAAAACGCCAACATCACTGATTGCAACGATATTCTGTTGAAAATATTGGGTACCACAAAAGAGTACTATCTTAAGCATTTTTACGAGTTTTCACCCGAATACCAGAGCGACGGGGTAAAATCCAAAGATAAGGCTATCACTATAGTTCGACGAGCGCTCAACGGCGAAAAAGTGGTATTGGAGTGGACAAATTGCACATCTACGGGAAAACCTATTCCTTTTGAGATTACGCTCGTGCGCGTGATGTATAAAGGGAAGTATGTGGTGATGAGTTATAAATACGACCTGCGAAAAACCAAGGCGATGTCCGACAGCATACGCGAGCAAGGCGAACTGCTTAAAATCAGGCTGGAACAGCAAGAGCTGATTTCCGAACTTTCAAGGGGCTTTATCTCGTCCGGCGATTCCGAGATGCTGGTAAGAGAGGCCATCGCAAAACTGGGGCGCTACCACGACGTGTCGTTAGTATTCGTCTTCTCCTTAGATTATGAGCGTAAAGATACGGGTTTAGCCTATCATTGGTGCGCGGACGAGGCAACGCCGCGGATGTCCATATCAAATCTGTTCGTATACTTAACATCCATTTTCCCCGAACACCTGCCCGACGGCGACACACTGCCTATCGTCGTCTGCAACGACACCGCCGTCTCCCACGAACCTGTCTTTCAGGCGCTCTACGCCATAAACGTCAGGGCGGTCATCGGCGCGCCGCTCTACGTGGAGGGCCGCTTGTGGGGCGTTGTCTGCGTGGAACAGAACTTTACTCCGCGCAATTGGACGAAGAGAGAACAAGAGTTCGTCTCCGTGACGGCAAGCACCATAGCCGGCGTAATTATGCGCGACATCTACACCATAAAACTCAAAGAGGCGCTGCATAAGGCGACCGAAGCGAGCAAAGCGAAGGGCGAATTCCTCTCCAACATGAGCCACGAAATGCGCACCCCGCTAAACGCGATAACCGGAATGACGGCAATCGGCAAAAGCGCGAAAGATATGGAACGCAAAGACTACGCCCTCGGCAAAATACAAGACGCCTCCACGCACCTGCTCGGCCTGATAAACGACATCCTCGATATGTCAAAGATAGAGGCGAACATGCTGAGATTGTCCGCCGTCGAGTTCAGCTTTGAGAAAATACTTAAAAGAGTGGCCGAACTGGTCAACTTCAAGGTGGACGAAAAACAGCAAAAATTCACGGTACGCATAGACAACGCGATTCCCGATTCCTTGTTCGGTGACGACCAGAGATTGGTTCAGGTTATTATCAACCTTCTGGGAAACGCCGTCAAATTCACACCCGAAAACGGCTCAATCTCCCTTGAGACGCGCTTTTTGGGCGAAGAAAACAACATCTGCACCATAGAGATCTCGGTAAGCGATACCGGAATCGGCATCAGCCCCGAACAGCAGAAGCACCTATTCCAATCCTTCCAGCAGGCCGACGGCAGCACGGTGCGCAAATTCGGAGGCACGGGGCTCGGCCTCGCAATATCCAAAAACATCGTGGAGATGATGGGCGGTAAAATCCGTATCGAATCGGAGATCGGCAAAGGCTCAAAATTCATTTTTACAATTTGTATGAAGCGCGGGACGGCGAAAAAACGCTCTCTGGCGGCTTCCGGCGTCGATTTGAACAACATCCGCATACTGGCCGTGGACGACGACCCCGATATCTTGGAATATTTCGACGAAACGGCGCGGTTCTTCGGCGTACATTGCGACACAGCCGCAAGCGGCGAAGAGGCGCTCGACCTTATCAACCTTCGCGGCGCCTACCACATATGTTTCGTGGACTGGAAAATGCCCGGCATGGACGGCATACAACTCGCCCACGAACTTAAAACTCGCAGGGCCTCCGTAAACACCTTTGTGATCATGATCTCCGCCGCCGAGTGGAGCACCATAGAGGACGACGCGAAAAAAGCCGGCGTCGATAAATTCATGTCAAAGCCGCTCTTCCAATCCACCATCGCCGATATAATACACGAATATCTCGGCGACGACAAAACGCGCTCGGAAACCGCGCAAGGAGAAGAATCGCATGTACCCGAAAATACTTTCGCGGGACGATGCGTGTTATTAGCCGAAGACGTAGAGATCAACCGCGAGATCGTGCTGGCCCTGCTAGAACCGACAGAACTTTCTATCGACTGCGCGGAAAGCGGGGCGGAGGCCGTCCGCTTGTTCACCCAATCACCGGATAAATACGACCTTATCTTCATGGACGTGCAAATGCCCGGCATGGACGGCTACGAGGCGACACGGCTCATAAGGGCAATGGACTTTTCACGCGCAAAAACCGTCCCCATCGTGGCCATGACAGCCAACGTATTTCAAGAAGACATAGAAAAGTGCCTGAACGCCGGCATGAACAACCACATCGGGAAACCGTTGGACTTAGACGAAGTTTTGGACAAACTGCGGAAGTACTTGTCTTCAAACCATTAAGCACCCGCTATCGCCCCTCCACATCCAAAACTTTTGTGCATTTCTTGAGGATCCTTATAAATATAAATATAACAACCGACGCCGAAAATATGATTACCCACGGCATATCCATGTAAAATTCCCTCTTGGTTACCGCAAATCCGACCGCTCTAAACAATGTCATTACAAAGACAAGGCTGAAAAAACCATTGTACTCGCGTTTAAGCACATTTCTTAAGGAAAACGTTAAATCCACCCTCTTATATTGCGAAAACTTCGGGAAAAACGCGGGTGTTTTGTCCGACCAATCAAGGTACGCCTGACCGAATTTTTTTCTTAAAAACTGCTCTTCCGCATACATTATTCTCTCATAATATATCCAGAAAAAAGCGCAAATAAGCAATATGAACCATACGTCCGACAATATCAGCAAAGGGGCAAGCCACATTAAAAAATTCCCCAAATACAACGGATGCCGCAAAACCGAGTACATACCGGATGTGTTTAGCCGCTCCGCAACCTGCCCTTCGGTCGTATTTCTTCCGCTTGTACCTCGCGGAGTAAAACCTACGGTAAGAATTCTGATGCCGAGACCAATGAAACCAACGCACAAAAACAAAGCGTCTACCCACCAGCAATTAACAAACGCCTTGCCGCTATACAGCAAGAACGCATACCATAAAATTCCCGCCGCAAGCACAATAAGCGGAATGAATCCCCTTCTTTCAAACAACCAATTCCCTTGTTTTTCTATCGTCTCTTGTAACGCCATTCGAACATCCTTTATTATCTAAATATCACAATTCCGAACAGCCGTTAAAATTGACGCCTACTGCCTTCTCTTCAACTCCTCTTGTATCTCCCTGTTTCCGGGCTCCAATTCCTTGGCTCTCTGCAAGTGCTTGTTGTACTCGGCCTGATTTTTCTGTGCCTTGGCCAACTTCGCCAAACCGAGCTCCGCCAACGCGTACCTCGGCTCTAACTTCAGCGCCCTCTCGAAGAATGCTTTGGCGCCGTCGTAGTTCTGCTGCATCAGGAAAATGTTCCCGCGTTCGTAAACGGCAGGCGCGTAGTTGGGGTTGTTGTACCCAATCTGCTTGAATATCTCCATAGCGTCCTCAAAGTTGCGCGTGGCGACCTTAATCCTGCCGGACAGCATCAGCCCCTCGATGTTCCCCGGCTGCTTTGAGAGTATCTCGTTGGCTATGCCCACAGCCTCGGCGTTCCTATTGCCCATGGCGACCAGCGCCGTGGCGTACTTTATGAGGTAGGCCGGCTCCCTCTTTTGATCAATGACCGCCTTCCACTCAACGGCGGCCTCCATGTTCCTGCCTAAAGAGAGGTAACCCTCGCCCAGCGCGATGCGGACCTCAATGTCGACCGGCGCGCCCCTCGTGTTGCTCTTTATCCTCTCCAAAAGCTTCAAACCCTCGTCGTTCCTGCCCGTCCTCATGTAACCTCTGGCCAGCATCGGCATGATCTTGGGGTCGTTGGGCTTGAGGGCGTTGGCCATTTCGAGAAACATCATGGCGTCGGCCGGCATGTTGCGCGTAACGAGCAGGTATTCGCCCACCCTCAAAATGGCGTCCGCGTTCTTCGCCTCTATGGTAATGAACTTCTGGAACGCCTTGAGCATGTCCTTGTCCTTGCCATGTCCACCGTACATCATACCCAGCTCGTACCACGCGCGGGAGATGGTGTCGGAGATGGCGACGCACTTCTCGAACATCTGCTGCGCCTTGGCCGGGTTGTTCTTGCGCGAGTAGTAGATACCCGCCTGTAAGAAGTTGCGGTAGTCGCGCGGGTAGGCCGACGTGTTCTCCTCGTAGATCCTGATCGCGGCGTCGGCGTTCTTCTTGTCTTTACCCTCTATCAACTGGGCGCGCTTGTAGGCGGCGTCTTGGTCCTTGACCGGGGGCGGGCCCTTCAAGTACTCGTCTATGGCGGCGGCGGCCCTGTTGTCGTCGCCCTCCTTCTCGTACGCGAGCGCCAAAGCCCTGATCACATCGCTCCTATTGGGCACAGGCGTCTTGGAGCCTCTGGAGACCATCCTGAACTTTTCGAGCGCGTCTATGGCCGCCTTGGGATTGTTCGACTCCTGAGCGCTTCTGCCCAGCGAATAATAGTATTCTATCGATGTGTTGTCCTTAACCATGGACAAGTACTTGAACGCGTCGGCGTACTGCTTTTTCTCGAAAGCGTAGTCGCCCACAATCTGCGCGACCTTGGAATCGGACGACTTTTCGAGGAACTTTTTGTAGGCGTCAATCGCCTGATCCATCCGCTTCTGCTGCATATAGAGGTCGCCCAAAGTCTTGTACTCGTTGACCGCTTTGGGGTTGAGCATTATGGCCTGCTGCAAGTTCTGCGACGCGCCGCTCAGGTTGCCGGATTTCAGCTGGCAGTCGGCGAGTTCGCCGAGGTAGTCGGCATTCCTCGGGTCGAGCTTGGAAGCCTGCTCGTACATGGAGGCGGCCTTGGCAAAGTCGCCCTTGGACTTGTGCAGGGCGCCGAGCTGAGAATACACACCCACATCGGCCTCGTTGGCGTTGATCGCCGCCGCGAACGCCGCCATCTTCTCGGACTCGTTGCCGGCCTTCATCACAAGGCCCACGTACCTCTTCAGGAAGCCCTTGGCGTTCGGGTCGGCCTTCAACACCGCGCGGTAGGCGGCAAGCGCCCCCGCCTCGTCCTTGCGGTCAAAGAGGGCGTCGCCCAATTTTCTGTTGGCCTCTATGTCCTGAGGGCGCAACGCGGCGTACTGCTTCAGATAGTTAACTGCCATGTCGCTGGCCCCGGTGCGGCGGCTGACCTCCTCCAGCATCTTGAATACTTCGGGGTCCTTGTTGAGAGGGGTGGCAAGCTCTTTGAGAACCGTGAGCGCCCTCGCGTTGTCGTTCGCCTGAAAAGCGGCCGTCCCGTACATCTTTATAAACTCAGGCTTCTTGGCCTCCTCACCCTGCACCATCGCGAAGTATCTGACAGCCTCCTGATACTGCTTGGTGTTGTATGCCTCCTTAGCGACCATGAGCGACACCGAGTTGTCGGTGGAGTTGCGCTCCAAGTACTTCTTGTAGGCGCGCATCGCCTCGGCGGGTTTTTTCTGCTTAGTGTACAAGTTGCCCAGCGTCTTGTGCTCCTTAGACGCCTTGGGATCCATCAGCACATATTGCTCGTATGTGGTTATGGCCTCGTTTATCATGCCGGCGGCCTCTTGGCTCTGCGCCAACGCGACCAACAACTGCACATCGTTCTTATTCTCCTTGACCGCCTTTTCAAAGAGCGGCACCGCCTTGGCCGGCTGCTTCTGATCGCGGTAGATGTTGCCCAGCTTTATGAGCATTTGCGCGTCGGCTTCGCCGGCGGCAATGGCCCCTTCCATTGCGGTTATCTTATCCTGCGCCGCGCCGCCGCCGCCGTCCATAAGCTCTACGTAGCGCTTGTGGAACCCCTTTGCCCTCGGATCAACGGCCAGCGCGGCCTTGTAGGCGGCGAGCGCGCCGGTTTTATCCTTACGGTCGTAAAGCAGGTCGCCCAACGTCTTCTGCATTTCAGCGTCTTGCGGCTTGATGGACACGTACTTCTTAAGGTGGTTTACCGCGTCCTCCCGCGCGCCCATCCGACCGGCAAGATCGTAGAGCATCTTCACATACTCCGCGTTCTGCGGATTCATGGCGGAGAGCGTCTTGTAGGTGTCCACCGCCCTCAAATTGTCCTTATTCTCGAACGCCGCCTTACCGATCATCTCGAGAAACGCCGGATTCCTCTCCTCGCCCTTCACCATGGAGAGGTACTTGACGGCCTCCGCCCAATTCTTGGCTTTGAACGCTTCCTCGCCCACGAGTCTCGCCGCGGCGTTGTCGGAACCCTTCTCCAAAAACTTCTTGTAGGCCTTAACCGCCTCGGCAGGCTTCCGCTGCTGGACGTACAAATCACCCAACATCTTGTACTCGGCCGTAGCGCTCGGGTTCATCAGCGTGACCTGCTCCAAGGCCAGCACCGCGCTTCCGGTGTTCCCGCCCTTCACATGGCAGTCGGCTATCGCCGCCATAACTCCGGTGTTCTTAGCGTCCAACTTCATCGCCTGTTCAAGCACGGGTATGGCGGCCTTACAGTTGCCCCCCGCCTTGTACAACTCGCCCAGCTGGGCATACATAGGCGCGTCGGCCTCGTTCGCCGCGATCGCCGCGTTCATCGCCGAGATACGCTCCGCGGACGACGCATCCTTCAGAAGGTCGACGAACCTCTTGTGGATGCCCTTGATGGAGGGGTCCAACTTCATCGCCGCCCTGTACGCGGAAAGCGCGCCTTGCTTGTCGCCGTTGTCAAACAGCATATCCCCAAGCGTCTTCTGCATAGAAGCGTCGCCCGGCACGAGCGCCACGTACTTTTTCAACTGCTCGGAGGCGCCGCGCGGGTTCTTGTTCAGGGTCTCTATCTCGTAGAGCTTCTTCAGCGACTCCGCGTCTTTCGGATTGGCGTCGGACAACTGCTTGAAAAGCATACCCGCCCTAGCGTAGTTTTTCGCCTCGAAACACGCCGTACCGAAGTTTCTGAGGTAATCGGCGTTGTTGGCGTCGGTTCCGGAAACCATCCCGTAGTACTTGCTCGCCTCCGCCCAATTCTTCTGAGCGAACTCGTGATCGCCTACGAGACGGGCTATCTTTGTGGCTGTGGGCACCTTCTCCAAATACTTCTTGTAGGCGGCGACCGCCTGCGGCATCTTCTTCTGCTGAACGTACAGATCGCCCAGCGACTTGTACTCGGCGGTGCTGCCCGGACTGGAGAGCGTGACCTGCTCGTAGGTCAGGATAGCCTCGGCGATTCTGCCCGACTTCTCTTGGCATAAGGCCAATGAGGAGAGGAGCGTCATGTTCTTGGGGTTGATCAACAAGGCCTTCTGGTACATCTCGGCGGCCTTCGAGTAATTGTCCTGCTTCTGATACTCGTTGCCGGCGGCGGTCAGGATCGCCTCGTTGGCCTCGTTAGCGTTGACGGCGGCTATAAGCACCGGCATCAGATCGTTCGTCGGCGTCTTGTCTTTCATAAGTATGGTGGCATAGTTCTGATACATCCCCTTTATGCGCGGGTCAGCTTTGACCGCCGCCCTGTACGACGCAAGCGCGCCGCTCATGTCGCCGGAGGCAAACTGCATGTTGCCCAGCTCCCTATGCCCCTCGGCGTCGTTGGGCCGCAACGAGAGCAACGCCTTTAGGTGGGTGGAGGCCGCCGGGTTGTTCTTCTGCTTTATGGCGATCTCGTACAGGCTCTTCTGTATGTCGGCGTCCTTAGGCTGCAGGTTGGCAAGCTCTTTAAACGTATCGTAGGCGGTCTTGAGGTCGCCGGACTTCTCGGCGGCCTTCGCCACGCGGACACGCGACGGGACATCCTTGGGATCAAGGGCGACGATGCGCTTGTCGGCGTCGGCAAGAGTGCCGACGTCGCCCGTCTTCTCGCTACACTCCGCGAGATCCCTCCACAACCCCAAGTCGTTGGTCTCCACCTTCAGCAACGGCAACAACACGCCGCGAGCCGCCAGATAGTTTTTCTCGGCCATATATATCTTGGCGAGCATAAGCTGCGGATCCTTGAGCGACGGATCCCTGTGCAACGCCGACTCGGCGGCGTCGCGTGCGAGGTCGAAACGCTTGAGGTTCCACGCGGCATTCATCATACCCACAGCCGCCTCGGCGGTGGCCTGCAAGGTAAAGCTCTTTTGGAAGCTGCTGAGCGCCTCGGTGTACTTCTGCCCCTTCAGGTGATACTCGCCCAAGGAGAGGTGTATCTTAGGGTTGTTCGGATCGAGCGAAACGAGTTTTTTCTGCGTGGCGTTGGCCTTCTCCGACTGCCCGGATTTGGCGTAGAGATCGGCAAGACGGGCGTAAGCCTCCACGTTGTTCTTGTCCTTGGCTATCGCCTTTTCCAAGAAACCGATGGCCTGGTTCGGATTGCCCAACCCCTCGTTTACCTGCGCCATAAGGAGGGCGATATCCGGCACGATCTTGCCGTCCGGATCGGCGCGGTTCAGCGGCGAGAGCGCCGACTCGGCTTCCCTGAAAGACTTGCGGGCCAAATGGGCGCGCCCGAGCTTCTCGCGCGCCGCGAGGGCCGCCGGGATCGTCGAATTGCCGAACTTCGAGACGGCGGCGCCGTAGGCCTCCACAACAGCCTTGGAATCGGCCTTGGTGTTCTCCAAAGAAACCGCCCAAGCGTACAAGTCCTCCGCCGTCAGCATGGACTTATTGGCCTTATCAAAGTTCTGGACCGCGCCGTTGTAGTCGGCCGCGTCGTAGTAGAGGCGGGCAAGCTCTATGATCACCTCAGGTTTGGGCGTGGACTTGTCGCTCGCCGCTTTATTGAAAAACTCTATGGCCGCGTCCGTCTGACCGAGCTGCTTGTGCGCCAACGCGATCCGCAACGCAAGCTCGCCGTCCATCTGCCGAGCGAGCGACTTCTTCATGAGGGGCAACGCGTTGTTGAAGTCCTTCGCGTCATAATATATGCGCCCCAGCTCGCGGTTAGCCACCACGTTGTTGGGATCGCTCTCCACCACCTTCTCAAGCGCCGCCTTGGCCTCCTTGGCCTTGCCCAAGCCTATACAGGCCCGCGCGAACTCCCAGCTCGCCTCGCCCGTCTGCCGGAGCGACATGGCCTTCTCGGCCATCTCCTTGGCGTTGTCGGACTGTTTGAGCGTGTTGTAGACACGCGCCGCGCCGAGATAGGTGTCGTAGTTATTTTCATCCATCTTCATGCCGACGAGGTAGCAGGCCAAGGCCTTCTCCGGCGCGTTCAGGTTCTCGTGAGCGAGACCGATGCTGGCCCAAAGCTGCCCGTCCCTGCTCGTAGGCGGGATCCTGTCGTCGGCGTACTTAACCGCCTCGGAGTAATTTCCGGCCCTGATCATTTTGTAGAACGTCTCATCCGCCACCGCGCCGACAGCGATTGCGACGACAATAAGCGGACACAAAAGATATCCGGTAACGCGATGCTTCATCTTGCCCCTCCAAAACATTTTTATTAAAAATTGCGTAAATTTCACGATATCCCCGCCTCAGAACCCGCCCCACCCCCCGAAAACCGCCCCTCGCAGCCCCTCCCGGACCCCAAATCATACCACACAGCTTAATATAATTACGTACGCCCCATATAATAAATTACGTACAATTAATATAATATAGTATATATCAACGCCGTAATCCACAAAAAAAAACACCGCCCAAAGAAATATATGTTATCGGCAGGGCAAAATTAAAATTTTTTTGTATTTTTAACTTTTTGCTTTTTACATGGCTTTTTGGGGGGGATAATGTTATATTACTATGGAATAGGCGATACGCGGCCTTAAACGCGCCGACTGTAGACTAAATTTAACCTTGGAGGGCATTATGAATCGACTTAACCGTTACCTTTCGGGCGCATTCGCCGCCCTGCTCGCCGTCGCGGCGCCGACGCTGGGCGCCAATCTGCTTGTTGACGATTTTACCGACGCCGCCGCCTCGCACAGCAAGTGGGTGAACAAGAACAGCAGCTACCTGAACCACACCGTAGCCGGCGGCAGCTGTACGTTGGATAACACCTCGCCCACATACGCCGGGGAGTACTCACACGATTTCGGCGCAAACAAACCGACCACGTTCACGCTCTCCTACGTCCAAAAGTCGGTGCAAGGCCACGATGCCGGGGCATTCTTCTGCCGGCAACCGGGCAACGAATTCTCCGGCTACTTCATCACGCTGAGAGGCAGCGACGTCTTTGTTTGGAAATTATCCAATGGCAACAGCGTCGGTAACTCTATCTTCTCAAAAGCGGTGGGATACGCCCTAAACAGCACCGGCAACATGCTCACCGTCAGCAAAAGCGGCACGACGTTCAACGTATTCGTGAACGACGCCTTTGCGGGCAGCTTCACCGACGCCATGTACAACTCCGGCGACCTTACGCTATTCGTGGATCCCTCAACAAAAGCCGTCTTCGGCCCAGTACAAGTCACCGACACCTTCAAGGAAGGTTCGTCGCAGACTTCGTTCTCCGACGACTTCAACGACAACAGCCTCAGCGGATATTGGCAGGTTCTCAAAAGCGGCTCACCGTCCGCAATCGAGGCAAACGGCGTGCTGACAATCAAAACCGTAACTGACGAGGCCGCGTGGATGTATGTGGATTTTGAACACCAAAACTTCACGGCCAAGATCGAGGCTAGCCACAAATCAGGCTTAAAATCGTCAACATACGGGTTCGTTCTGGTCGGAGAGGCCGCTGCGGGACAAACTATCCCCATGGCCTACTTCGCGATAACCGGAGACCGCGAGTACGCGATGTGGACGCCCGGCACAACCGCAAACTACCAGCAAAACATGGCGATCTTGGGCGCGGCAAGCGGCGGCTTGTTCTTTGTTGATAAACTGGAGATCAAGAAAAGCGCCGCCTCGTCAGCGTACGAATTTCTCGCAAACGGGACGCAACTCGCCACATATCCGGCCGCAACCGTAAACTTCAACGTCATCGGCGTCGGCATCTTCTGCTACGGCGATCTCGAGATAGCCTTTGATAACTTCTCCGTCCTCAAAGAAGGCTCAACATCATTAATCAATCGCGGCTCAAAACAAATCTCACGCAACCCGTCGTCAGTTATAACCCGCGACCACGCCTTCTACGACATGCGCGGAAGAAAACGCTACACAACCGCGTCAACCACGAGCCGCGCGCAAACAAGGGCGGCGGGAATATACGTCAATAAAAACGGGCGGGACGTGGCGGTCAAAAAAGGGAGAGTGGTCAGCGAGTAAATACATTAAATTCTTTAAAGTCAAGTTGGCTTCGGCGAGATAAACAAGTTACCTACGGCGAAGCCAACTTGTTTATCTCGCCGTAGGCAAACCCCCGAACTTCAGTCAACAACTTTCGATTCTACCATCAATAGCCCGACATATTATTGTTTTTATCTCTTTGGCATATTCCAAAAACTCCTTTGCCTCCTCTTCTGTAGGCATACCACTCGGTACCAATCCCAATTCCCCTGGGTACCTTGATTCTGTGTATATCTCGTTTACCGCAAATAACTTTTTTTCATCAATACCTATGTTTTCTATTTCATTTATCATTCCGTTTAATTTAATCAAGTCGTGTGTTTTTATCAAAGGAACACTTTTTTCGACCAAATAGGCTTTTAAGTATTTTTCGATGGCTTGTTGGCAATGAAAAGCGCATATATTGGTCAAATGGCTCTCATCATTAAGTATTATTTCTGCAGCACGTAAATCATCGTCCGCCAACAAGATCCAATCCTCAACTTGCTTTTTCATATATAACCTTCCCTGTCCGTTCAACCTCCTCAATAAAATCATTCCCGTGCTCTTTAATTATGTTTAACTCCTCCTTCGAGTAGACCAATATATCAAGCGGAACTTTTCGGTTAATTTCAAGGACGAGTTTCCTAACTGAAATTTTTTTATTCAGCCGCTCCGTATACGTTTTTGAGACGTGGTCATTGTCTAATACGACCATGATGTCCACATCGCTGTTCTCGCCATAATTTCCGGTCGCGTATGAACCGAAAAGGACTATTTTTTGCGGGTCAGACGGTTTTAACATGGTAACTAAACTATTCAGTACGGTATCAATATTCATATTTTTACTCCATATATCTATACATTATCCATCATTAATTAAAATAATATATTACCTCGAAAAAGTCAATACTTAACTTAAAGAAATTCTAAACTCAACCGGATACTACCGCACACCCACGATTCACCGCCGACCACGGATATGAAGGCGGGGGACGGCGCAGACCCTCGACGTTACCTCGTCCAAGACGGTTTTGTCGCACAACATAACAGCCTCCTTATGCGGGATTATTGATGCTTTACGCCAATAAATAAAGATAATTATTGGGGACGGGCAAAGTCAAATTAATCTTAGGGGGACGGGGAACTGACCGAATACCAACCCGACGACCACACGGAGACGGCGGGGACGCGGGATTAGAAGGTGTAGTCGTAACGCGCATAGACCTTGTAATCGCCGGACCCTGTGGGGAGGATGGTGAGTTTTAGGCCGTCGTACGGTTTGAAGTTATTTGCATTGGCATTGACAGGGGCGGATTTGGGCTTGGGTTTGTGGTAGGTTCGAGAACGAATAATATTAAAGATTTGACCGCCCAACACCGTATACACCCCAATCGTATTAATATACGTACTATCTCTCAAAGAACCACCTATACACATAGATCCGACGGCAGACAATCCAAATAAAATGCCACCACCGACATAATCTTCCATCAATACAAAAGACCCCAAACCAATGGGAAACAAATTTAATGCCCATGTCCCCCACCTTCGTCCTGTTGAAAAATCTTTATACTGACTCTCCAAAGAATTGTACTTATTTGTCGTATAACTTCCCGTCAATTCATTTTTCTCTGTCTTTTGCGCGGCAACATACTGTCCGGCAGTGTTTTGGCGTATCAATGTTTGCCCATTCACAAACTTCCTAAACATATTCCCGCAAAGTACCGATATCATCCCTAAAAGTTCCAACGGTCTTTCGGAACGGATGTGACTCGACGATGCCACCAATGTCCCGTTATCCGTCTCGTACATCTCCACAGACAACGTGAGCATACTTTGGAATTTGCTTATAGTCCCCCTCACGATATAGTCCGCTCCAATCCTACTGCCCAGAGTGATAACGCAATTCTCTTCCGCGCACTCTTCCAACACCGCGCCCCCCATCGACTGCACGGTCTCCGATGTCATTACATTGTACTTGTCTCGCGGCAGATTTTCAACAGCCACCCTGCGGAGTTCGGCAGTTATCAGCGCCATTTCCGCCGAGTTAAGCATGGACGACGCGTCCGACCGCTCGTCTACCCCCGTCTCCACAACAGCCACATATTTCATCCCCGCCATTGATATTCCGGCGAAAAGCGTGAGGATGAGAAGAAAAGTTAGTCTTTTCACGTTAAAGCCTTTCGATATTGGGACTGTTTTATATAATAGTGTAGCGTGGGCGATATTATGCCACGCAACGTTTCGGCTATTTGCTTTTCGGGACGGGTCTTTAGACGACAGAAAAAGCCTACTATATATCCTACCGTATCCGCAGGATATTCAGTATTTATCGATCTATCGTAATTCCTTGATTTACAACGAGTTACACCCAATAAAGATGAGAGAGAGAGAGAGAGAGAGAGAGAGAGAGAGCAAATTACGTGCCAAACCCCGGCATTTTACAAAGATTTTACAAAAAACTTTCATTCCACCCTCCGCGCCGCCCCAAAGCGAGGTTCCCGTCCGGTTCCGGCTGTCGCTATTGTATCCCATTAACGTGGTATCCATACAGATAATAATACATCATGGGTAGGCATGGGCGCAATCTTTTTTCAATATTTTTTACAAATCACCCTGCTGATTAAAAAAGTCAAATTCTTTAAATCTTTAAAATCAAATTCTTTTTTAGACGAAGCCTTCGGCTTCATAGGATATGCGGGGCTAAACCCCGCATATATAAAATCAAAGTCAAAAGCTAAAAACGCCGATTTTGACTTTGACTTTATATGCGGGGTTTAGCCCCGCATATCCTATGGAAGGGCGCGATTTATCGCGCCCTTCCGTCTAAAAATGATTTTAAAGATTTTGACTTTAAGCGCCCTTCCGTCTAAAAATGATTTTAAAGATTTTGACTTTAAGCGCCCTTTCGTCTAAAAATGATTTTAAAGAATTTAATTTTAAAGAATTTGATTTAAAAAGATAAAGATTTTAAAGATTTTGACTCCTGAAGCACCTTGCACTGTTCCGCGACACCTTCAAAATCACTGTATACAAATAAGGCGTCGCGGATCTTCTCCAACGACTCCGACGTCGACGGCTTCCAGCGCCTCTCTTTCAACCGGTCTAGGGCGGCGTTGGCCGTGTCGTCGTCGTAGTCGTCGCAGGCGGATCTCACGATCTGAAGTTGTTCCGCGAGGTAATCTTTGTCTTCAGCAACGCCTGAATCTCCCGCGCCGCCGTTCTCAGCCGCGTCAGCGCTTCCCGCGCCGCGGAATTTATCGACCAGCGATTCCAGCGTCTGGATAAACTCGTCGATATTCTCCGAGATATACCCCATGTCCCCGCTCCGCCCGACGCTCTCCAGCGCGGCGGCGAGCGCGGAGGCCTCGCTTTCGCCCACATTCGCCAACGCGGATTTCATGGCGTGGACTGTGATCGTGAAGAGTTTCGCGTCGCTGTTTTTTACCGTTTCCCGTAGCGTCGCTATCGCCGCTTCCGCGTCTTGGCAGAAAAACTTCAGTAACCGGGGATTCGCCGCGTAATCTACGGGCGCGGACAAATTAAGAACTTTCATCTTCTTTTGATCTTGATCCGTGCCGTTATGTTGCTCCGGCCCTTGACACGTATCCGCGCGGCTTTGCGAACCCGCCTCCGCTTGCCCGGCGGTTTCCGGCGTTTCCGCGGCGTATTTTTTCGCCTCTTCGGGATACTTGTCTCTTATAAACTTGCTCAATATCTCGTTTAACTGGCGGACATCGATGGGCTTTGAGATGAATCCGTCGAATCCGTTCTGCATGAACATCTCGTCGTTGCCAACTATGGCGTTGGCGGTCAGCGCCACTATTACGCCCTTGTATCCCATATCGCGCAACTTCAGCGTCGTCTCTATGCCGTCCATGTGCGGCATCATGTGATCCATGAATATAATGTCGTAAACTCCGCCGTCCTCCGTTTTCCTGATGGCGGCGAAACCGCTGTCCGCCGTCTCTATTTTTAACTGATAGAGCCCCAGCAGCCCCTCGGCCACATATAGATTTGTGGCCACGTCGTCCACCACAAGCACGTTCCCGTAGGGCATAGGCTCGGCGGTGATCTGCAAATTCGCCGCGTGCCTGTCGCCGGCGAACGCGAATTTGCGCAACTGCTCCACGACACTCGCGCCTATCACGGGGCACTCCACGGATTTCTGCCGAACGGTCACGGTGAATACGCTACCTTTGCCGTACTCGCTCTCCACATCGATGGTACCTTCCATCATCTCCACTAATTTTTTGGTGATATTCAGACCAAGCCCGGTCCCCTCGGTGGCGCGGTTGGCTCGGGCGTTGAAACGCATATACTCCGAAAAGAGCCGCTCCTTGTCCTCCGGCTTCATACCTTGCCCGGTATCCTCTATGGAAAAGCGCAACAGCACGTCGTCGCCGCTCCTCGAATAACCTACCGACAACTTTACGCTCCCCTTACCGGTATACTTTATCGCGTTGGAAAGCAGGTTATTCAGTATCTGCTTGATCCGCAGCTCGTCGCCGTAAAGTTTCGACGGCAAATTCTCGTCAATGTCAACCGTGAACTCGATCTGCTTTGACCCGATCCGGACTACGTTGAGCTGCACGGCGTCGTTTATCAAGCTCGGCGTATCATATTCCACCGGAACCAGCACCATCTTGCCGGTTTCGATTTTGGACATATCCAAAAGATCGTTGACGATGCCGAGCTGGCTGTTGGCGGAACTGTATATCGTATGAAGCGCGGTCGCGTAATCGTCGGGCAAATCCTTGCGCTGCAGCTGCACCTGCGCTATCCCGATGATCGCGTTCATGGGCGTACGGATTTCGTGGGACATGGTGGTGAGAAAATTCGATTTGCTCCGGTTGGCCATCTCCGCCTCGTTTCTGGCTTGCTCAAGGGAAGCCATCGTCTTGTGCTGGGATTTGACGAAAACGGAGACAAACACGTTGAAGATGACGAATATAAGCAATATGACGACAAGCACCACAAGGAACAGCGCGGTCATAGAGGTTTTGTAGTCTTTTATGCTCTCCGACATAGAGACGATAGAGTACCATTTAAGTTGCGGAATCGTGCTGATCACAAGGTTCCCGTGCGGCATAGCGAGCGCCCGCGTCTCACCCGGCGTCAAACTTTGGGCAACGGCCAAGATGCCGCCGTTCACAGCGGTCATCTTGTCCTCTATTTTCATTTTAGTGGAGATGAGTTCAATATCCCTCGCGCCGGTGATCTCCCCGTCGTCATTGAAAAAATAAAAATCCATTCTGTCGTCCACGTCGTCGAAAAGCGCGTGCACAAACTCGGACAGATCAAGACCCGTGCCCACCATGCCGATAGGCTTCTTGTTATCGTCAAAAACCGGCGCGTTGACCCAAAGCCTTATCTTGTCTATGTCGGGATTGTAATTTATGTTTATATTATATGATTCGGTCCGGTAAAGCGTCATCCAGTACCAATAATTATCCGGCGATTTAGGATCAACCGTGTACGGCGCGGTGTCGTCAATATGGAATATCTTATCCACATCGTTTACCCAATACACCGATTTGTGGTCGAACGCCCCTCGGTATGAGGCGATCTCCTTAAAGGCCTGCTTCCTCAGGTTCTCGTCGGCGGGATGGATGAAATAATCCCTGATTAGAGGGGAATCGCCCATCTTTCTGACGATGGTAATCTCACTCTTAACGTAGGTTTCCAGTTTTATACGCTTGATCTCAAGCATCTGCGACAACTCGCTCGTGGTGTTTATCCGTATAATCTGCCGCATAGAAAAGAAGAACGCCAAACTACCCCCGGCGACTATAATAAGGAACAGCACACTCGAAAAGATAATGAACTTCCCATTCATAGGATTTCTGTTCTTGGCCATCGAAATTCCTTTCATTGGATATACTTATTTCGGCTTCATTCCTATTATTATTTCTTCTTTTTCCCTTTTTACCTATTTTTCTTCTATTTTTTACGTTTTCTTTCTCCTCTTCTTCCCTTATTATAGTATAAAGTATAACGCCTAAAAAGTCAAAATCTTTTTAAATCAAATTCTTTTTTAGACGAAGCCTAAAACAGCCAAATCTTTAAAATCTTTTTTAGACGAAGCCTTCGGCTTCATAGGATATGCGGGGCTAAACCCCGCATATATAAAATCAAAGTCAAAGTCAAAATCAAAGGCTTTTTTCTTTTGACGTTGACTTTATATGCGGGGTTTAGCCCCGCATATCCTATGAAAGGGCGCGATTTATCGCGCCCTTTCGTCTAAAAATGATTTAAAGATTTTGACTTAAAGTGAATTCAGACTATCTTTTGAAGTCGAACACTGCTCCTCTGTTTGCTTCGGTGGCCCCGTGGTATTGCCCGGCGGCTTTCTTTCCGGTTTGTAATTCTTTGATTTTTCGGCGCGCCTCGAAGAGGCCGTCGTTGCACTCGTCCATCATGGTTTTAAGGACGCGGTTGTTTTCTATGTCCATTTCAGATATTTTGGAGGTTAGGGCGGCGCACTCGCCGGTTGGTGGGCCGAAGTTGCTGCGGATGTAGGTTGCGATAAGTTCGCCGCGCTCGTCCAGCGCGCCCTCGACGATGTCGATGTCTTTAGCGGCTAAGCCGCCGCGGATGTGCGTGGTCTTGTCGAGTATGGCGGTTAGTAGTTGCTGTTGCGGATTCATGGTCCCCTATTTCTTCTCATTGTCCTTTGTTTCTTTGCTCTTGGCGCGACCTAATACGTAGCTGTAGTTGATCCCAATAGTCATCACAAACCGATCATAGTTTTCAGGCTTTACAATGAACAGCATCGGGCGGACGTCTAAGCTGATTAACGAACTCCTAAGCCAACTCAGTGCGTGATCCGGGTCAATGAAACTCAGGTCTACCTCTATCCCGGCGCGGCCGCCGACGGCTATCCCGAACGGATTTTCTGAACTACGATCTTCTTTTTTTTGCTTAACGGTAGTATCAGGCGGCACTGTATACCTCACCGTCTCTTTCCACCAAGCGTTATGATACCCTATCACGCCTCCGGCACCGGCGAACCAGCTCAACTCCTCGGATATATTGAACCGCCACTCATAGAGCGCGTACGACTCGAAAAAACCAAATCCATCAACTTCGCCCCCATGAACGAGACCCAACCCCATGTTTATCCCAAAGCCAAGACGGTTGACATCGGTAAGCCCGATATTAAGCCCAAAACCCACCTCTATCTCGCTGCCGATACCCAGCCGCCCGCCCATTGTATGGCCGAGCTTCTCGCCGCTCCCAGCCCTCTTCTCCTTCTTCTTCTTTTCAGCCTTGGGCGCCGCCGCCACGCTGTCCGTCTTCTTCACGACGGAGATCTCGTTTTTCGGAATATGTTCGGAATTTTTCGCCTCCAGCTCCTCCGCCGCCGCGGCCGCCTCCAGCGCCGCGCCGAAATCCGGGTCGCCTTCACCCAGCTCGGTCTTCAACTCAACCGGGGCCTGAACGCCGCTGAAATCCTCAACGTCGCTACCCCAACCGCCCTCCTGCGCAAAGACCGGAGCGGCAAACGCGAACGCCGCCGCAAACGCGTACGCGAAGACAATCTTTCTGTAACCGTAAATACGCATAACCTCTACCTCCGCCGGAGTGCTTATTGGTACATAATAATTTATAAATATAATAATTGCCGCCGCCATCGGCAAAATAAAATTCAATACCGGTATCAACGGCTTTTACTTACCTCTTAGTCATCCTATCGATCTGCCTGCGGCTCCTCCACAAATACACCCGCTTATTCCACTCCAACCACGCCGCCGGGGCGATCTTCAGGTACACGTACGCCACCACTATCCCCCCGAGGTGCACGATATGCGACACGTTCCCGCCGCCGCCCGCTATCGAGAAATAGACCGATATCACCGCGTAACCGATAACCAGCGTCCGCATCCTCATCGGGAAAATTCCGAACAGCATCACATGCCTCTGCGGATAGTAAATCGCGTAAGCGGTGAGCAACCCGAGCACCGCCCCGGAGGCGCCTATCACAATTACGTGCGGGTTTACAAAGAGGTAGAAGAGCGTAAAGAACCCCGACCCTATGCCGCAGATAAAGTAAAAGATCAAAAATTTGAGCTTGCCCCAAATCTCCTCAAGCTCCACGCCGAACCACCAGAGGGAGAGCATGTTGAAGAGGATATGGAAGATCATATCGGGCGAATGCAGGAACATGTACGTGACGAGGCGCCACACCTGGAGGTACTTGAACGCGTATATGGGGTTCATCGCGCCTACGCCGGTCACAATATCGCCTATGCCGCCGGGGAGCAGCTGCAGTATGAACACCGCGACGTTGGCGATTATCAGGCCCTTGACGCAGGGCGGGAGGCGCGGGGTTTGTATCGTACCGTACATGAAATCAAACCTTCTTTAAAGTCAATTTATTAAAATCAAAGTCAAAATCTTTAAAATCTTTCAGGTAAATTAACCCGCCACGCGCATCTCGACTTCGCTCGACGGCCGGTTACATTTTAGACGCTTGGCAAGGGACACTATCCAACTAATTTGGTCAACAACCTCTTTCTTACAAGTTCGGGCACAAAGCCGGTGATGTCCCCGCCGTGCCGCGCAATCTGTTTGACCAGCGTCGAGTTCAGGTACGCGTACTCCGCGCTCGGCATCAGAAAGACCGTCTCCGCCGAGTTCAGCATATTACGGTTCGTGTACGCCATCTGGAACTCGTAATCCACGTCGGACATAGCCCGAAGCCCGCGTATGATAGCCGAGGCGCCGTACTCCTTCACGCAGTTCACTATCAGGCCGGAGTAGCCGATCACCGTTATCTGCGGAACGTCCTTCAGCGCCTCCTGCGCCAGCTCCACACGCTCCTCCATCGAGAACACTGGATTCTTCGACGGATTCGTGGCAATGACCGCCACGACCTTAGGAAATATCTTCGACGCCCTGACGGCGATGTCTATGTGGCCGTAGGTTATGGGGTCAAACGTCCCCGGGTAAATCGCTGTCTGCATCCTCTTCCCCCCCGTAAAATTCCACCGCGGTATCGGAGTACAGCCGGACATCGACCAAATTGGCCTTGCCCGAAGTATCCGCGTTTTTTTTCTCCGTAGGCAAACGCCTGCGCTCGTAAACCAAAAGCCCGCGCGGCTTAATCAACCCGAATAATTTCGGAACCAGCCCCGAAAGCTCGGCGTCGCCGTAGGGCGGGTCGTAAAAAATAATATCGTACACGCCGCCCAAGCCGTTCATACCATCAATAAATTTTTTGACATCCTCCCGAACAATCCGCACACGCCCCTCCACCCCAAGAGCCTTGGCGTTCTCGCCGATACGCAAAGCCGCCAGCTTGCCGGACTCAACAAAGTCCACGCGGGCCGCATAACGGCTCAACATCTCAAACCCGAACGCCCCGCTACCGGCACAAACATCAGCGGCAACAGCGCCCCGCAACCGCCGCTTTAGTATCTCGGCTACAGACTCCCTTATCCGCTCTTGCGTCGGACGGAAGTCGATGCCGTCGTCTATAGTAACATAACGGCCTTTCAAAACGCCGGATATTATTCTAAGTTTCATTCTTTCACCGTAAACAGCACCTCCGCCGTAACCCTGATTTGCTCATCCTTCACCGGTATCATGTTTATCTTTTTAAAAGCGCAAGGTATCTTTTCATTGTATAATGTACGTACTAATTTATGAAAATCCCCGTAGGTCGACATCCCCACCGCTTTATAAACCACCCGTCTGTAATCTCCGGCCTTTTCTACATTCAATTGGCTCGGCGCGGCTGACATTTTGAAGTTGCAGTCGCCGGCTAATCTTGAGAAATTCTTTAAGGTCAGCGCCAGCCCCTCTTTGAACGTCATGTGCTCCAACGCCTGGAACGGGTCGCTGACTTGCAGGCCGAAGTTCGGTTTTTGCGTTATCATGAAGGCGAAGGAGCCGCCTTCGCCGTCTTTTATGTAGGAGTAGGGTTTGGAGAGCACCTCGCCGCGCTCGCCTTTGAACGCGGTGAACATCTCCTCAACCATCTCCCTCGCGCCTGCTCCGCTGGCGCTGACCGTTTGGAAGTTGTCTATCTCCAGCAACTTCAGGCGTATGCCGGGCGACATGCAACGGGTGATCATGTCGAAGACGTTGCGGGCGAAGAGCGCCTCGTAGTTGATCTTCTCGGCTAAGGGCATTTGGTCGTAGGGCGTGTCGAGCTTGTTGCGGGCGGCGGGTTCGTTGTCCGAGAGCTCCTTCACCACGTCCTCGACCATGTTCGAGCGCACTTGGGATGAGGGCTTGACCGTCTTCGGTTCCGTCTTGGGCACGGGCGGCGGCAACGCCTTGGCTACATGCTGCTCGGCGGCGTTCGCGACGGCCTCCGGCTTCATGTAGGTGATGTAGTAGTAGAATCCGCCTCCGGCCGCGGCCAAAAGCACCAACACTACGAGTATAGGCCCTGACGAACCGCGGCTCTCCTTCACCGCGCGTACCTTTACGGGCTTCTTGGGAGCGCGCTCGCGCGCGGGCTTGCCGGGCACTTTGGCGAGATTTATCCTGATCATTGCCCCTCCTCCCCCCGCAGAGCCAGCCCAACCGCCACGGCTAAACGACAAGCGTTGGCCTCAATCTGCGCCGCGTCCATACCCGCCGCGCACTGTATTTTGCGGAACGGGTTGAGCATCTCGCTCTTAGAGACGCCGGAAAAAACCTTCGACGTAACGCTGCTGTCGGCAAAGAGCCCCCCGGCCAAGTATACCGGAGCGCTGTTGCCCTGCAAAAACGAGGCGTGGTCGGAGACAAGCCGCCCCACCTCGGAGTTGAGCGCCGAAGCGTACCCGCCTATGCCGTGCTCGTCTACGTCGTACTCCAACACGCCGTAGCCTATGTATGAGGTGTTGCTGACCAAAATCAGCTTCGTGCGCCGGTGCTCCCCCAAAACCAATACCGCCGCGCCGGTAAACACATCGCGGTAGTTAGCCTGAAAAACATGCGTAAGCGCGAATATGTCCACGTCTACAATGTACGGATTCAACTTGGCGCCCTTCACGGTCTTCTTCAATTTATTGAGCGTCTCCTTGCGCAGCGCCGCCGCCAAATACCTCCGCAAATCAGCCATACTCCCCGGATCGACCTCGTAAAAATCGTAGGCGTACTCCCCTATACCCCCTATCAACCCGACCCCTAGCTCAAATCGCAGCACCTCTTGCTGGTCAAGCTCGTCGCTCTCCGCCTCAAGCGTCCGCACCACCGCCATGTCGCACGGCAAGGAGCACACCACGTCCGTCCCCGCAAACTTGATCTTCTTGCGAAGCCCGGAAAGCTCGGTGGAAACCGCGTCCCAAAAATCGCCGGCGCCCTCGGAGGCAAACGGCTGCACCGCTATCTGCCGCACAGCCATCTCTTGGGGACTGTACTGCGCAACACAGATGTAGTCCCTCTGAATGTCTAAACCATTGGTACCGGCGGCTTTGACCATAATCAGTCTTTTTCTATTTAAATGGGTTTTTTGACAACACTACATATTAATAATACATAATGGGAGAGGATAAAGTCAAATTCAACGGCATTTGTGTTGATTTTAATGATTTTGGTTTTTATCGTTTGACGTTGACTTTAAAGAGTCAACAACAATCACTCCGACTTCCCCGTCGTCGATAAAGTCTTTAAGCGCCCCTACCTCATCCCCGTCAGCGTCAATGACAATGGGCGATGACGGCGACATATCGTCCGCCGACTTTATGCTCCCCGTGCCGACCGCGGTTATCACGAGGGTCCCTGCGCTTAAAACAAGGGTGAGAATAGAGATGGCGTCAAGCCATCTCAAGCGCCCCCTATGACCTTGGGCACGGCGAAGTGGCCCTTCTTGACGGACGGGCCGTTGGCCAGCATCTTCTCGACCGGCAACGACGGCGCCTCAACGTCGTCGCGCAACGGATCGTGCGACGGGGCCACGAAACACGTAGGCTCCACGCCAGAAATATCCGCCTCGCCCAACTGGTCAACGTAGCCGAGTATCGTGGCCAGCTCCGCGGTGAACCCGGAGATCTCGGCCTCGGAAAACTCAAGCCGCGCCAGCTTGGCTACTTTCAGGACTTCTTCTTTTGTTATCATCTTTTTCTACCTTGCTTACTGGATTGCTTCGTCGCTTCGCTCCTCGCACCGTGTTTATCGAGGCGAAGCCAATGACCGTCATTGCGAGCGTAGCGAAGCAATCCAGATCATTATCGTACCTTAATTATAATAACAATCTACATCCCCGCGCCGCCAATGTCAACACATCACTCCAAATTCGCGAACTTGGCGAGCAGCTTCCTCCTCACCCCGTCGCTGAACAGCACCGTCAACTTCGTGTCCGGGCCCATGCCGCTGATGCTCACTATCTTCCCCTGGCCGAAAGTCTTGTGGACGACCGCTTGGCCCATCCGGTACCGCGGCTCCGGCTCCTGGGAAAACTCGTTGTACTTGGAGGCGTTTGAACGGCTTGAATGACTTGAAGATGAATAAGCGTCCGCCGTCTGATCAAAGAACGACGGCGACGACGGCCGCGACGCGCTGTTGACCGATGCCCGTCCCCTATTTATTGACGACGACCCGGCCCTATCATTATTACCGCTAATCGATCCCCGTTTATCAGTATTAATTGATACCCGCCCCGCCCCCGCCCCGCCAAAGTACGACGCGCAATCTTGGAAACGGTACAACTCCTCCGGCACGTCGGAAATGAAACGCGACGGCTCGCTCGGCATTATGCTGCCGAAACGGAAGCGTCTCTCGGCGTAGGAGCATGAGAGCGTCTCCATGGCGCGGGTGCTGCCAACGTAGAATAGGCGGCGCTCCTCCTCTATCTTGGACTCGTCGTGCAGCACTTGACGCGAAGGGATGATCCCGTCCTCCACGCCGACCAAAAAGACCGCCCGAAACTCCAGCCCCTTGGCGCTGTGCAGCGTCATGAAGTTGACCGCGCCGTCCTCACGGCTCCAGCCGTCCACGTCGGTGGCAAGCGATACCTCCTCCAGAAAATTCGAGAGCGTGCCGCCGTCGTTATCCTCCTGCCACGCGGCCATAGCGTTCATTAGCTCGTTTACGTTCTCAACGCGCACCGCCTCCTCCTCCGACACGGCGGCGCGTTCGCTCAGCATGTCCATGTAGCCGCTCTCCTTCAACATATCCCGCAACACCTCCGCCGGAGGAGAACCCCCTTCCAATTGCTCGGAGAGCATCGCGTAAAGCTCTCGCAAATCGGCGAACCCCTTCCGGTAGCGAACGCCCAGCTCCTCGGCCTCGCCGGACATTACGGCCTGCAGCAGCGACACGCCCCTCTCCCCGGCAAGCGCCGCGAGCGCCTCCAGCGCCTTGTCGCCCAGACCCCTCGCCGGGACGTTCGCTATGCGCTCGAAACTCACGCCGTCTTTGGGGTTTACAAGCAGACGCAGGTAGGCCATGCAGTCCTTCACCTCCGCCCGCTCGTAGAAACTCATGCCGCCCACCAAAACGTAGGGAATGCGCCTCTTCCGGAAGGACTCCTCAAATACGCGCGACTGAGAGTTCGTCCTGAAGAGCACCGCCACATCCGTCCCCGCCATCTTCCGCAGCAGACCCTCGCACTCCGACGCGACGTACTCCGCCTCTTGGCGGTCATCCCGAAACCGGCTGATCACGACCTGCGCCCCCTCGGCCACGCTCGTCCACAGCTCCTTGCGGGCGCGGACCAGATTCGGCTTCACCGCGGCGTTCGCGAACTTCAAAATCGCGCCGGTCGATCGGTAGTTCTGCTCCAGCTTGAATATCTTAGTGCCCGGAAACGCCTCCTCAAAGGTCAGTATATTCTCGATTTTCGCGCCGCGCCAGCCGTAGATGCTCTGATCGTCGTCGCCCACCGCGAAAATTTTCCCGTGCGTCTTGGAGAGCAGCTGAACCAAATAGAACTGCGCCTTGTTCGTGTCCTGATACTCGTCAACCAGCACGTAGCGGAATTGATCCTGATACTTAGCGAGTATCTCCCCGTTCGCGCGGAACATGTATACGACGTTGCTTATCAAGTCGTCGAAATCCATGGCCTGCTGCTCTTTAAGCGCCTTTTGGTACAACCCGTACGCCGCCGCGATCTCACGCTCCCACACGCCCGACGCCCGCGCCTCGCACTCGCTCGGCGTCATACACGACGACTTCCGCGACGATATCATAGACAACATAGCCTTGGGCGTGGTAGTCTTCTCGTCAATTTTCAGAGCGGCCAAGACCTTCTTTACAATGGAGAGCTGGTCGCCGGAATCGTAAATGGTGAACCCCGGCGGAAAGCCTATAGCCTCCGCCTCGCGCCGCAGCATCTTTGCGCAAAGAGAGTGAAAGGTGCCTATCCACAACCCGCCGATAGGCGCGGAGACGAACTTCTCCACCCGCTCCCGCATCTCGCTCGCGGCCTTGTTGGTAAACGTCGCGGCAAATATCTGGTAGGGACGGTAACCTTGGTCTATCAAATAGGCGATCTTAGCGGTAAGCACCCGGGTCTTGCCTGTCCCCGCGCCGGCAAAGACCAATTCCGGCCCGTCGATATAAGAAACCGCGGCGCGTTGAACGTCGTTTAATACCAATGTATCTAGGATTGATCCTTTATTATCAGTCATTATATCAGCAATTCGTTTGGATTTAAATCAAAGTCAAAACATAACATCAATCGTCTTGAGTCGAACTTAAAACCTGCTCAATAGTAGTCGATCCGTCCAATACTTTTTTCAATCCGTCACGACGCAATGAATCGTAATTCCCTCTCTTCAACGCATAGTGTTTGATCTGTTCCGACGGTAAACGTTTTATCACCATATTGTTGATCTCCTCATCCGGCACCAAGAACTCGTACAGACCCATACGCCCCTTGAACCCCGTATTATTGCAGGTCTTGCAACCCTTTGTCCGGTAGAATTTCAGCCCCGGACGCAACCCTAATCTCTGCAATAATAACGGATCCGGATCGTACTGCTCCTTGCATTTACACAATTTCCTGACGAGGCGCTGCGCCAATATCCCGATAACCGACGATGTGATAAGGAACGGCTCTATACCCATGTCAAGCAACCGCGTGTACGCGCTTGGCGAGTCGTTGGTATGCAGCGTTGAGAAGACCAAGTGCCCCGTGAGCGCCGCCTGAATAGCCATCTGGCAGGTCTCGGCGTCGCGCATCTCGCCGATCATAACCACGTCGGGGTCTTGGCGGAGGATGGAGCGCATACCGGCGGCGAAGGTGAACCCGGCCAGCGGGTTTATCTGCCCCTGCGCCACGCCGTCTAGGTTGAACTCGACCGGGTCTTCCATCGTGATGATATTTATCGAAACGTCGTTGATCCTCTTAAGCGCCGCGTACAGCGTGGAGCTCTTACCGCTACCTGTGGGCCCGGTGACGAGCAGTATGCCGTCCGGCTTTTCGATGACCTCCTCGAACATCTCCTTGGTCTTGGGCAGGAAGCCGAGCATGTCTATGGAGATGTTCATAGACTGCGGGTCGAGGATACGCATAACGATCTTTTCGTTGACGCCGCGCAGGCGCGTCATGACTGGGAAGATGGAGACGCGGAGGTCGATTTCGCGCCCCTGCGCCCTTATCCTGAAGCGGCCGTCCTGCGGCTTGCGCTTCTCGGCGATATCCATGCCCGCCATGATTTTGAGGCGCGATGTGATCTGCGCCCGCATTTGGAGCGGGATCGGGCTCTGCTCCACCAGATCGCCGTCTATCCTGTAACGCAAACGCGTGTAGCTCTCCAAAGGCTCTATGTGTATGTCGGAGGCTCCGGCGCTTATAGCCTGAGTGACGATCAGGTTGACGAGCTTCACGACCTGCGCCCCCTCCTCGTCCGTCAACCCGCCCGCCGAATCGCCTTCGTCCTGCGACTTGACGACCTCCAGATCGCCGCCGCCCTGAGAGGCCACGCTGCTGAGCAGCTGGCTCATCTCCTCGCTGGCGGAGGCGTAATTCTTCTCTATGGCCATCATGATGCTCTTCTCGGTGGCGAGCACCGGGTCGATCTCCCTGCCGGTCTTGAACTTGAGGTGGTCGATCACCCGCAGGTTGGTCGGGTCGACCATAGCCACGGTGAGCACGCCGTTGCGCTCGAAGAGCGGGATCACCTTGTAGCGGCGGGCCATGTCCTCCGGTATGCACTTGACGAGCTGCGGCGAGAAGTTGAACTGCTGCAGCACAACGTGCTGTATGTCGAGCTGAGCGCTCAGAACGTCTATAAGCTTGGGTTCGCTTATAAAGCCTAACTTGACGAGGCACTTGCCCAAAAGCTGCTTGGAGGTTCTTTGCTCGGCAAGGCCTTTTTCCAATTGATCTGCGGTGACGAAGCCCTGCTCGACGAGGATCTCGCCGATGCGCTTGCGCTGTTGGAGGTGGATCTGCTCGCCTAGCACCGCCGTTAGGTCGTCGTTGGAGATGAAGCGCATTTGGACGAGGGTGGCGCCTAAACTGAGGCCGTTGCGACGGCACTCGCGGAGGGCAATGAGTAATTGCTCTTCGGTTATTAAGCCTTGGGAGAGCAACACCTCGCCAAGCTTCTTGTATCGTTTTTCTGCCATCATAATAGTTTATCCTTACCCTAGACCCCTGCTGTCCCCCCATTATTGTAAAATATATAGCCGGAAAAGGCCCCCGTCTATATATTTTACGGGGGGACGTTTTAAAACATTTACATCAACGTCAAAAACCTTGTAACCCGCAGCATCTGCTGCATACCGGCATGAGTCCTTTCTTCATCTCCACACGAAATTTCTTGAACTCCGGTCCGTTCCATATATCATAAAAATTCTGTTTATTTATATTGCCCGCTGTAAAATCTTGATAATCGCGGCACGGGGTTACGCGCCCGTCGGGCGATATCTCGGCTGTGTAGTATATGCTCTCGCACTTCGGGTAGCCGCAGTGCCATGAGTGATCGTTGTAATAGCGCTTGATCTGCGGCTCTTTTTCTATATCCGGCAGGAACTGGGGGACGCAGACTTTGCCTTTTGACATCGCTTTCAGCTGTTTGATCTGCTCGGCGGTGATCTTGGGGTCTACGTCGTTGAAGCAGCTCTTCAGGTAGCCTAAGTGCTTTTGGGGCTTTTGGCCGAAACGCGCCTCGAAGACCTTTTCGTGGGCGGCGGCCCGCTCTTCGGTTATGAACCATCCGAAATAGAAAGGGTGTAGCTGCGCCTTGTCCAGCACCAATTTGTGTATGTCGGTAAGGCGTGAGTAGTTGGCGTTGGATATAACGGTGATGGGTATTACCATCGGGTACTTCAGGGCCTTCTGTTTTTTGATCTCTTTTACCTTTTCCATTACGGCCATGGTCTTTTCGAAATTGTCTGAGGCGCCGCCGCCGGCGGGGGCGCGCATTACGTTTTGGGAGGCGCTGTCCCAACCGTCTAAGCTCAGAAAGAGTATAGACAGGGCGCCGGTATCTATCAAACCCTCTATGATCTTGTCCAAATCCTGCGCGTTGGTGACTATCGATCCGCGCAGTTTATGCTTGGCGAGTTCTTGAAAGAACGGCAGGAGGGGCTTCCACATAGTGGGCTCGCCGCCCCACACGTAGTAGAAGGGCTTGTCCCGCCTTGTCTCGAAGACTAACCGCTTCACGGTGTCGAAGTCCAGCTGCGCCATCTTCTCGCCGCGCTCGAGCTTCTTACGCAGGTGCCCGTTCTCGCCCCACTGACCGCACGATCCGCAACGCAGGTTGCATACCTCGTTGACCCGAAGCGATATCTGCCCCACCGGAACATCGCGTCGCGGATTTCGCCGGAAGAAGTACTTGCGCGCCTGCTGCACAAGCATAGCGGGCGCCAGCGGGTCGGTGATGGCGGCGGGAAGCATCCAGTGCCAAACGAAACTTGCCGGCAGCAACGCCTTGCCGTTGAATTTGGACATGGGAACCTTTTTTTCTGCGATTGAGAAAAAGCCGGGAAGCAGACTCGAACTGCCGACCTGCTGATTACGAATCAGCTGCTCTACCGACTGAGCTATCCCGGCGCGCGTGTGTATAAATATACGTTAGCGCGCGTCGGCGGCGCAATATTTTGTAATTTTTTTTACCGAATAAAAAAGGCCGGCGAGATTGCCCCCCGGCCTCCGCTTTCGTACCGCCTAACCCCGCCCTGTTACGGGTTGTACTCTTTAAGCACTTCGGGGTTGAGCACCTTAATCTCCACGCGCCTGTTGACCTCGCGGCCCGCGGCGGTGTTGTTGTCGGCCTTGGGCACCGTGGGGCCGTAGCCCTCCGCCGTGAGCATCTGGGCGAGCCCGGGCTCCACGTTTTTCATGAACATAAAGACCGCTTTCGCGCGGCTCTGGCTGAGGGCCATATTGGTCTCGAGCCTGCCGGTGTTGTCGGTGTGGCCACCGATCTCTATCCTAAGCTTGGGATACTTGACCAGCATCTTGGCAAGGGTCGTCAGATAGCCTCTCGAGTTCAGCTGGATCTCGTCCTTGCCAGTTACAAAGAACACCCCGTCGAGCACGAGCATACCGGTTGACAGCATCTGCTGTTCGGCGGCGGAGCGCTTTGCTTTCTCTTCGGCCAGCCTCTTGTTGACATCGGCCAGCGCAATGGAGTCGGCTATACGCTTCTGCTCGGCATCTGCTTTCAGCTGAGTCTCCCTGGCGGAGGCATCCGCCGCGAGTTGCGCCTCTCTGGCCTCGGCCTCAGCTTTAAGCCGCGCTTCACGCTCGGCGGAACCCTCGGCCATCGCTATGGAATCTTGACGCGCCTGTTCCGCCTTGGCGATCAAAGCGGCGGCCAATTCCAAAGAATCTTGACGCGCTTTCTGCGCCACGCTGTCCCTTTGAGCTTCGGTTAGGGCGGCAAGCTTACGCAAACGCGCCTTTTCGGCGGCGTTAGCGCGGGCTTTACGGATCATCTCGGCGCGCTTGGAGGCTAAGAGGTCGAAGGAAAAGACAAAGCCGCCGAATATACGGATCTTCTCAAGCGAGTAACCTGTGTCAACAACCTCTCTGCGGGTATCATTTACTTTAGATAACATTTCCACTTCCGATGAAAGGCGTATATCCGCCCCGCCGACTATGCTCCAACCGAAGAGACCGTCGGCATAGTAGGGCGAGCGATATGTGACGGTAGGCGTAATCCATAGCGGGTCGCCCAAACTATGGCCGTTTTTATAGGGCGTACGGAAATTGCCTTCAAGCCCCACAGTCCAGTTTTCATCCGGATTGATCTCAAAACCGCCGGACAAAAGGAATATCGGAGGGGCGTTCTGGATTAAGGCTATCCCCGGATTGGCGTGAATTTTGAAAGAGCGCCTGAGGTTACCGTGAACAATCGACATGGGTATCTTGCCGACAAGGGTAATCCGGCCATCCTCCTGAACATCATCAAAATCGTAACCCGCGTAGGTCATACCCTCGTTCGCGAAGAACGGGTTGTAGGTAACCTGATACTTATCCATCACATCGTCGCTCTTTCTAAGGCCGTATATTACGTGAGCGTGAAGGGCGAGCCTGAAAGGCATCTCCTCCGGGAAAGGAAACGTCCACTGCCCGCCGCCCATAAACAGGCCCGGCCACGTGTACTGATCTACAATGTAAAAAGGTACCGAGGCAAAAATATCAACAACTTCGTTGGCGCCAAACGATCCGCCGAAACGGATAACGCTTATGTTTTTGCCCACCGGGCCGGCAGTATCGCGTACCTTCGCAAACTTATCATACAAATTTTGACTCTGTTGAAACCACGACCCCGAAGCCAAAATGTTGAGCCGATACATCCCCAACGGCTCCGCCGCCAAAGTGTGCGTGAGCCCGCGCAACCCCGTCTTAGTCATCGGCTGGACATTGTTTATCCACACCCGACCCTCGTCGCCCAATTCGTCGTCCGCGTCGTCCGCAAACGCCTGCCCAACCGCGAAAACCGCGATACAAGCAAACGCGGCGGTGAAAAGCTTCTTGATGTGCACGGAAAATCCCTCCGTTCGGAAAAAGTTGCTTACGGCAATTCCACAAGATTATAATAGTATAATATAATATAAATTTCGCAAAGTGTGCAAAAAAATAAAAGCCGTCGCCGACCGCTTTACGCCCTTTGCCCCCTGATCCCCGGCCCCGCCAGCCTCTTGAACTCCTCCGACAGAGTCTCCAATATCTTCTTTGCCACCGTCACGCTCGGCGGATCGGGCCTCTCCAACAGATAGTAGCAATAGGCGTACAAGTCGGCCAGCACCCTTGAGGCGTCCTCCTCCCTGTCCACGGCCAGCTCCAGCTGGAAGATCAGGTTCTGCGCCCGCTCTATATCGCGCCTGTCGCCGCCCTCCATCCCCTTTTTGATGAGCACCAGCGTCCTCTCGTGCAATAGGCACACCAGCCCCTTCAGGCTCGTGGTCGCTATCCGCATGGCCTCGTACTTTGCAATATTATCGGTGGGCATTGTCCGGGCGTCTTTCTATTGCAAGAGCCCTAATATGTTCGACCTGTTGACCTCGCGGAAACGCATGAAGGCTTTTTCCGGGCTCTCTTTTTGCAAAAACGCTTTCAGCTGCTCCGTGGCGTTGATGGCCGCTTCGTGGCCCTCGTAGACGGAGCCGGCGCCGCCCGCCGCGCCCGTCTCGGTGTCCCGCCCCGCGTTCAGGTACTTCATGATCATCCAGTCGATCCCGTCGTATGCCGCCTTCGCGCTTTCCGGGGTAGCGAGAGAGAAGAAGTCCGCGACGCTCGACGCTTGCTCCGGATGGCTGAAGATGGAGGAGATTATCTCTATGCGCTTCATTCCGAGTTCGAGGAAGAGCTCCTTGAGCTTAGCCTGAGCCACCGCGCGATCGTGGGCCGGCATCACCACAGGCGGCGCGACGGCGTCGGCGGCCACGTCCCGGGCCCTCTTCAGTATGTCCAGCACCTCGGCCTCCTCCCCGGCCTCCGCCTGCCCCGATCCAACCTCTTGAGCCGCCGCCACGGCCGCCGCCGCCGCGCTCTCAGCCGCTGCCTCATCCTCCTGAACCGGGGCGTCCTCAGACGCGGTCGGGGCGGATTCGTCATATTGGCGCAGCTTGAACCCTCGCGTACGCCGCCCGCCCTCAATCTCAACGCCGTCGGAACCGCCGTCCCCAAACCCATCGCTCTGCCGCGGCAGCACATCCGTAACGCTCTCCGAGAGCTTATCAAGAACAACCCCCAACCCCTCCGCCGTCTCCCGCAACGGATCAACGCGCCGCCTGCCCCGCAACCTGTCGAAGACGGTGGGTTCGGTACGTTCAATACGTTTTACTTCGCGAATAGTTTGGGTTTCCATAATAATAGTCACAATCCTAAAATCATTTAAGGGGAGGGCTGCGCCCTCCCTCGCTCCAACCAAAATGGCTTCGCCATTTTGTTTTACGCTACCCACCCTGCGGGGCGCTGCCCCGCAACGCCCCGTCGATAAACAAGCGCCGCTTCGCGTCGCAAAATCAAAACAAGATACACCTTCCCCTTATATATATCGGTAATATACATAACTTCCTTTAGCGATAAATATTTTTTTTTGGATTTTGACTTTGACATCCCGCGTAGCGACAGTTGACTTTGACGTCCCGCGACGCGAAGCGGCGCTTGTTTTAAAAAGTCTCTCCCCCTAGTTGAGGGGGAGAGATTGAAAGTGGGGGGGCATCTGGCGGGGCGTTGCGGGGTGTCCCCGCAGGGTGGGTAGCGGAAAACAAAAAACGGGCAAAGCCCGTTTTTTGGTTGGAGCGTGGGAGGGCGCAGCCCTCCCCTTATATGAATTTGACTTTAATAATTTGACTTTTCAACTCTTCCTGAAAAACCGAATAGCCGCATCCACATTATCCATATCCACGCAGGTATTAACACACGGCCCATGCGGCCTGTCGTTTATCACGCCGTAGACCGGCACCGGATGCACGTCTTGTATTCCAAGCGTAAGATCGCGTTCGCAGGCCACCGCTATGATCCCCTGCGGTCTCCACATAGCCACCCGCTTTCTGGCCAGCGTGCCGCCGTTCACCACCTCGATTTTGAGGCCGCGCCTCTCACCCGCCTCCACAAACTCCCCTACCGGGCACCGTCCGCAGCGCATACAGTTCGAGATGTCGTTCGTGATCTTTCTGTTGCAAACGTCTATCTGGAGGCAGTGGGGCAGTAGCACCAGTATTCTGTCGCCCTTTATCCTTTTGGACTGGGCAATGGTGAGCGAGTTGTTGACCTTGACGAAGGAGGCCATGAGCCGCGAGCGGTCGAAGCGCAGCAGCTTGGCCAAGAGCACGGCTATCGGGAAGAGCAGCCTCACCGTAACGGAGGGCTTCCCGTGGGGGTACAGCAGGTCGATACCGGTGAGCGATGTGACGGTGATGAGCAGGAGTCCGCCGCCGAGTATGATGAAGAACGCGGCGAGCGCCGCCAAAAAGAGGTAAAACACCACCGGCCCCAGCCCGTAGAGCCGCGGATAGACGAGGTAGGCCGCGAGCGCCCCCGCCCCGAGCAAAAGGATCAGCCCCGCCCAGCAGAACGACAAAAACGGAAACCGGCTCCACCCCGCTCGCGCCGCGGCGTCGGTCATCCCAAACTCCCCACGTTCTCCACCGACTTGATAGAGGGCACCCTCTCCTTTATAATACGCTCAACGCCCATCTTGAGCGTCATGACCGCCCCCGGGCACCCGGCGCAAGCGCCGCGCAAACGCACCTGCACGACGTTGTCGTCCGTAACGCCGACAAACTCGATATCGCCGCCGTCGTCCTGAAGTCGGGGACGGATTTCGCCGATAGCGGCCTCGATTTTTTCGTTAATGTCTTTGTCCATTTTACTGCCCTCCTTATGTTTATTTGTATTTGACTAAATCTTTTAAATCTTTTAAAGTCAAATTCTTTAAATCTTTTTTAGACGAAGCCTAAAAAGTCAAATTCTTTAAATCTTTTTTAGACGAAGCCTTCGGCTTCATAGGATATGCGGGGCTAAACCCCGCATATATAAAATCAAAGTCAAAATATAAAAACGACGATTTTGACTTTGACGTTGACTTTATATGCGGGGTTTAGCCCCGCATATCCTATGAAAGGGCGCGATTTATCGCGCCCTTTCGTCTAAAAATGATTTTAAAGATTTTAAGATTTTAAAGATTTAAAGATTAATATATATGACCGATCCTCAAAAAGTCAAATTTAAAGTCTTTCGCCGCCGGATCAAAACAAGCGCCACGGTCAGGGCCGCTATAAGGCCGATCATCGTAAGCCGCGTCAAAAGGTCGCTGGGCGCGCGCGGATCTTCCGGGGCTTCGACCGTCAGCACCAGCGGCCGCAACGCTCCGCCGCCGGTACCCGCCGCGCTGATCGACAGCTTATAGTCGTAGGAATCCTCGCCGTCCTCAAAGAACTCCCACGGCACTATCCACTCCGCCGTGAGCGGCCCGCCCGCGTCAAACTCGCCCTTGTCATACGCGAAAAACTCGCCCGACTGCCGCCCCGGGAGCTTTATCTCCAAAGACCGACCGGTATTGACGGCGTGGAGCGTGAATACCCAATCCGGATGAGACAATTTATTGATACCGGCGGTATCATTATTATTAACGTTAATAGCGTTATCAATAGGATTAATAACCGTATCGATTCTCGGATTATTATCGGTGTAGATACCGGTATTAACACTTCCCGCCGGCAACGATACGTATCCCGCGATGCCTTCGGGCGTGCTGACCGCGTCCCACAGCCACTTCGACCCCGGCCAGACATTGGCGGCCGCCCCCCGCCACTCCAGCAAAAAACCGTCAACCTGTATCTTGCGCCCGCGGCGCACCATGTTTACGCTTTCTTTATCGCCGGTATTGATACCGTTATTATCAACAGACGGGCGAACAGAGTCCGCCCCCGCGGTTTCAGCAACGCTTATACCATTTTTATCCGCCACGTCGACGGCGTTCAACACATTTAGCCCGCCGAGAGCAATCGCCGCCACGAAAACCGCCGCGAAGATATAATTTATTTTATGCATCTGAACCCCACGCTCGCCTCGGCGCTGCCCGCCGCGAACCAATGGCGGTTGCGCACCCGTAGCTCACTCGGGCCACTGTACCAACCGCCCCCCCTGATCACCCTGTAATACCCCGCGTCCGGACCCTTGGGATCCGTATCCGCCGAATTCTCGTAAGCGTCGGCGGCGTAAAAATCAGCCGTCCACTCCCAAACGTTGCCGGTCATATCGTACAGACCGTATCCATTCGGCGCAAACCCGCCCACGACCCGCGGCGCGCCGCGAGGACAACGATTACCGTCCGGCGCCGCGTCGCCCCAAGCGTAGCGTCCCCCACCGCCGCCCAACGCCGCGTACTCCCACTGCGCCTCCGTAGGCAGCCTCATCCCCGCGCTCGCGCAATACGCCCTCGCCTGCTGCCAAGTAACACACACAACGGGAAACCCACCGCCGCGCAAATCAGGCGGTACGACCACCTTCCGAAAATTACCCCCCGACCAAATCAAACAATTCCCGTCGTCATAATGCGCCGGCGTACACTGCCCCGCCTCAACGCAACGCCCATACTGCGCCTCCGTAACCTCCGTGGCCATCATGCCGAACCCCGACATACGAATAGGCCGAACCGGAGACTCATCCGTTTTTGCGCCGTTCTCTTCCGACCCGCGGCTGAAAACGCCGGCCGGAACAGAGACGACGGCAGTCGTTTGAGCGAGGACGGGGGGTCCTATCGCCATAATGATTACAACAATCATCTTAACGGGAAAACGTCTCAATGCGCCCCCTTTCCCGTCAACACCACCAATACCGTCCGTATCAATATCTTTATATCCAACGCAATGGACATATTCTCAAAATAGTATAAATCATAAAGAACCTTCTGCTTGACATCCTCAATCGAAGAATCATACTCATGTTTAACCTGCGCCCACCCCGTGATCCCCGGCTTCATCTTTATCCTCCGCACATACCACGGTATCTCCTGCTTCAGCTTCTCCACGAAGAACGGCCGTTCCGGACGCGGTCCAACCAAACTCATCTCGCCCTTCAATACATTGAAAAACTGCGGTAGCTCGTCCAACCTTGTCTTTCTTATAAAGCGCCCCACCGGCGTTATCCTCGGATCGTTTTTAGACGCCCACTGCGGCCCCGTCCTGCTCTCCGCGTCAATGTACATGGAACGAAATTTATATATCACGTAATTTTTCCCGTTGCGCCCCACGCGCTCCTGCGAGTATATAGCCGGCCCGGGCGAAGTCAGCTTGACAAGCAGCGCCACGCCTATCAGCACCGGCGAGCCGAAAACGATGACGCACAGCGACACGACGACGTCCATGATCCGCTTAACCTGCGCCTCCCACGGCGGCATGTGATCCTGCAGCAGCACCATCAGCGGGACGCCGAATATCTGGTTGGTCTTGAAGTGCCCGGAGATGACGTCCATCAGCGACGGCACCATGAAGATGTCTATACGCAGTTCTCCGCAGTAGTCAAGTATCTTAGTGATCTCGTTGGGCGACTCGCTGACATGCCCTATGATCAACCCGCCGACCCTCTCCTTGGCCGCGACGGCCGGAATGTCGGAGTAGGTGCCCATCACCGGCAGCCCGGCGCACAGGCTCCCGCGGCGGTTGCCGTTGTCGTCTATAAACCCCACGACCTTGTAACCGAGCTGCGGGAAAGAGTTGATATCCTTAAGGAGCCGCTCCCCGTCGCGGTCGGCCCCAACAATGAGCACGTTCTTCACCGCTATCCCCTTGGAAAACAGGGCGACGAGCACGGTATGCGTCAAGAAGCGGTCGGCGCTGGCGAAAAACAACATGCAGGCGCCGTAGGTGAAGAGCGTCGCGAACTTAGTGGGCGTCAGAAATTTACGGATGTCGCCGGTATGCGCGAACTCCATTATCTGCGGCGCGCCGGTGACGAGGAATATCATGAACAGGCCGAAGATGACGGTACGGGCTACGACGAAAAACTCGTCGATGCGAGACTCCTTTATCCAATCGCGGTATAGTCCGGTAAAGTAGAAGAGGACGATCCATCCGCCGCAGAGTATGAGGGAGGGTTCGACGTAAGTGAAGGTAGGCGGGATGTCGGATGGAGAGGCGGAGGCGAAGAGTCCGGAGTGGAAACGGAGCCAATAGGCGGAGAAGAACGCTATGTTCAGGGCTATCGCGTCGAATAGCAGTGTTATCAGTTTTTCTAGGAAACGAGCGTGCATTTTTGTTGGTCTTTTGGTTTTTAATCCTATAATCCTTATAATCCTACTAATCCTAGTTCAGACTTTATTTTACCAACATCTCAAAAAATTCCGGCCCCTCTATCGGTGTAGAAACGATTGATTTCGCCTCTGCCTCGCAGTATCTTTTCGCTCCGTCAACCTTTATCCCATCCCCGCATATACAGAACGGCACTGGTGAGGCGTCGTGGGTCTTTGTGCTTAGGGCTGTTATGTGGTCTGGGGAGACGGCTATTCTCAGGTTCGGGGTTTGGGATTGATACTTCAGCATTTCCCCTACCGCGTATTTGTCGAACTCCTCTATGGCTTGGATCTTCTTATCCAATGATCCCTCGTGGCTGGTCTCGTCGGGGGCTTCTACGTGGAGGTAGACGAAGTCTTCGCCGGAATTGAAGGCGTCTATCGCGGCGGCTACTTTGCCGGCGTAGTTCGTTCCCAGGTAGCCTGTCGCGCCGTCTATAGTGCGGACTTTGAGACCCGCCAATTTTCCCAAGCCGCGCACTAAGTCTACGGCGGAGATCACCGAGCCGGTTATGCCGTAGCGCTCATTTAACGTCGGCAGCGTTACGGCGGGGCCTTGACCCCATAGCCAGATGTCTGTCGCGGCGTGATTGCCGCCTTTTGCTTTTGTTTCGTTGATAATAGGCTTTGCGCGGTTCATTAATGACAAGATATAATCTTTATCCCCCGCGTCATCACCGTTAGGTAAATACGGATCGATTTTCTGACCGGTGATGTCGTGGGGCGGGACGCACTTCAGTTTCGCGCCGATATTCTTCACCGTCAATAGGTGGCGGTAACCCACTCCGGGATGGAATTTCAATTCTCCGTCAATCCCCAAAGATTTTTGCAACGCGCTAATTACCGTACTGGCTGCCTCGGTCGATATGTGTCCGGCGGAGTAATCCTTCATCACCCCGTTTTCAATCGTCACCAAATTGCACCGGAAAACGACATCGTCCGGCCCTATGGGGATTCCCATGCTCGCCGCCTCTATGGGAGCGCGCCCGCAGAAGTAGCGGCGCGGGTCATATCCTAATAATGACATATTGCCGATGTCGCTGCCCGGCAGAAAGCCGTCTGGAATAGTGGACAGCAAGCCTATCCGCCCCGCGGCGGCTATCTTGTCCATGTTAGGCGTGGAAGCCGACTCGACAGGAGTCTTGCCGCCGAGTGCCGATATGGGAAAATCAGCCATGCCGTCGCCTACCAGTATTAGGTATTTTTGCTTTTGGCTCATGTTTAGTTGTCCATAAAAAGTAAAAGTCAAATTCATATAAGGGGAGGGCTGCGCCCTCCCTCGCTCCAACCAAAAATGGACTTCGCCCATTTTTGTTTTCCGCTACCCACCCTGCGGGGCTATGCCCCGCAACGCCCCTTTTAAAAACATGCGCCGCTTCGCGTCGCGGTACGTCAACACAATAATTGTTCTACGGTACTTCTCATTTCTTTGATGTCAATCACTTTGTCATGCAAAACTTTCTTCTCCGTCAACCCGTCAACCGCCCTATGTACCGATCCCGCCCCCGACGCCGATAATACCTTTATCGACTCAAACTCATCCCCGCCGAGCTTTATACCCAACCCCGTCAATACGTCAGGGGCGAATTTGTACGGACTCGCCGTTGACGTTATTATCACCGGAACGTCGTTATCCCTATTGACACCGCCGACCGCCGCCGCGGCTACAGCCGTGTGGGTGTCCATTACGTACCTGCTCTCGTGGTAGATCTCGCCTATCGTCTTCAACGCCTCATCCTCATCCACCCAGCGCGCCTCTATCACATGTCTCATCCTTTCCATTATATCCTTATCGACAGAAAATTTTCCCTCCTTGGCCAACCGCCCATACCAATCATTAACCTTTCCGGCATCCCTCTCTGACATCTCGAACAAAAATCTCTCTAGGTTTGATGATATTAATATATCCATAGACGGCGACATCGTCTTGTGGAATTCGCGCCCTTTTATGCTGTACTCGCCGCTCTTGAAGAAGTCCGTCAACACATTATTTTTATTAGACGCGCAGATTAATTTACGAATCGGCAGACCCATCTCTTTGGCGTAGTAACCGGCGAGGATGTTGCCGAAGTTGCCTGTGGGGACGCAGAAATCGATTTTATCGCCATAAGATATCGCTTTTGCCGATACAAGGTCTAGATATGACTTGACATAGTAGACGATCTGCGGACAGAGGCGCCCCCAGTTGATAGAATTGGCGGATGAGAACTTCACCCCGTGTTCCGCCGCCTTATCCCTCAGCCCGCCATCCCCGAACAACGCTTTAACGCCGTTCTGGCAGTCGTCGAAGTTCCCCCGCGCCGCGAAGACGTACGTATTGTTTCCATCCGTCGTGGCCATCTGCAACCTTTGTATCTCGCTGACGCCGCCGTGAGGGTAGAAAACCGCGATTGATATCCCCTCCCGATTTTTGAACCCCTCCAACGCCGCCTTGCCCGTATCGCCGGAGGTCGCGACGAGAATCAGCGTACGCGATTTGTCAGCGCACTTGACCTTTGAGAACCGCATAAACTGCGGCATAATCTGCAAAGCGACATCTTTAAACGCCGCTGTCGGCCCGTGCCACAGTTCTAATACATAACGATTATTCCCAATGGGAACCGTCTTTACCACTTCTGGAATATCGAAACTCTCGGACGTATAAGCCTCGTCCACGCAAGCCGCGACTTCGCCGCCGTCAAACCCGCCCATAAACGGAGTCAACACAGTAATCGCAATCTCTTTGTATGACAACCCGGCCAACTTTGAAAAGTCTACCCGCGGAATCTTTTCAGGGACAAACAACCCGCCGGAAGAGACCATCCCCTCCATCACCGTTCCGGCAAATGACAGAGGATTAGAGTTACCCCTTGTACTTATATAATTGATATCGCTCATATTGATTTTCATGCCTCCACATCTTTTAAAATCAAATTCTTTTTTAGACGAAGCCCCTTCGGGGCTTCATAGGATATGCGGGGCTAAACCCCGCATATAAAATCAAAATCAAAGTCAAAGTCAAAGGCTTTTTTCTTTTGACTTTGACTTTATATGCGGGGTTTAGCCCCGCATATCCTATGAAAGGGCGCGATTTATCGCGCCCTTTCGTCTAAAAAAAGATTTTAAAAGATTTTAAAAGAATTTGACTTTATATTTTTATTCCTCTATCCTTATAATCTGCGT
>JAITFI010000037.1 GCA_031281485.1 Chitinispirillales bacterium
GTCTCCGCCGCCGCTTGGGCGGGGAGGAAGAGTCCGGTGCTGAAAACGTTTGCGCTCACGATATGTCTCCGATCATTTTTTCGATAACAGCCGCTATCCTGCCGGAATCCGGCAAGAAAACGGTCTCAAGCTCCTTTGCGAATGGCACCGGCGTGTCCGGCGCGGCGACAAGCTCCGGCGCCCGCCGCAGTTTGCCGAAGCACTCCCTCACGGCCAAGGAGATGAAATGGCTCCCCAGCCCCGCCGTCGCGCCCGACTCCTGAACTACCAAAAGCCTCCCTGTCTTGTTTATTGACTCCGCTATCGGCCCGAAATCCAGCGGGTTCAGCACGAACGGGTTCCACACGTCGGCGGAATATTTACCATCGTCAACCGCTCGGAGCGCTTGATCGACCATAGCCCCCGTCGCGATAATAGTAACATCCGACCCCTCCTTATAACGACGCGGCCGGCATACTTTTGACAGATCCCCGTCGAAATCAATGTCGGCGGGCCTACTCCAATAAAGTAATTTATGCTCAAAGACGATACACGGATTATCGTCATAAAATCCGACCATGAGCGCTTCGTAGGTTTCCTGGGGGGTAACCGGATAGAATAATTTGAGCCCCGGGAAGCGCGACCACAGCCCCTCGAACTCACCGGAATGGAACGCCCCGAGCGTCACCCCCGCCCCGTTGGGCAGGCGGAAGAGCAGCGGCGCGGGCCTGTCCGACCGGAAGTACCACGTCCCCGCGTTAAGCCCGAGCTGCGAGACCGCCTCCGTGGAGAAGTCGGCGAACTGGAACTCCATGATAGGTCGCGCGCCGGCCTGCGACGCGCCCAAGCAGAACCCCACCGTCCCCGCCTCGCAGATAGGGAGGTCGATCACCCGCCCCTCCCCGAACTTGTCGATAAGCCCCTTGCAGGTCTTGAACGGCGAACCGTACCTGCCCACGTCCTGGCCGCAAACGAAGGCGTTTTTGTTCTCCGCGAGTATATGCTCCTGCGCCGCGTTTATAGCGTGCGTGTTGCGGACGTTCTTGGCGCCGTAAGGTTTGACCGCCGGATATTTGACAGGCGCGAAGACGTCCATCGACACCGTGTCGAAAGACGGGAGCGCCACGGAAAGCTCCCCGCGTATTGTCTCGTCCAACTGCTCCAAAAGCGATTTTTCAATTGAGGATAGCCGTTCGTCGTCAATCCCGCAATGCTCTATAACGGCGGCGCGGGCGGATTTTAGCGGGTCCTTATCCCAATTAGCCTTTTTAACCTCATCCGGTACATACTCGGCATTATCATAGACGGCGTGCCCCTCAAGCCGCACCGTTTTCGCCTCTATCAATACCGGCTGCGGCTCCTTGGCCATGAGTTCCATAGAATCCATCACCGCCTCGTAGACCTCGAAAGCGTCAAGCCCGTTCACTGTTCTGCCGGTGATCCCGTACCCAGCCGCCCTGTCGGACAGCTTCTCGCAGTTGTATTGGCGGCTGACCGGCGTTGAAAAGGCGTACCCGTTATTTTCGACGAAAAACAGGACCGGCGTCTTGAACACGGAGGCCATATTGAGCGCCTCGTGGAACTGCCCCGTGCTGCTGCCCCCGTCCCCGATCACCGCAAGCCCGAAGGCGTCCTCTCCCGCCCGGCGCGCCGCCCAAGTACCGCCCACCGCGACGGCGAGCATCCCCCCCAAGTGGCTTATCATCGGAAAGCGCCGGGCAAGCGCGTCCCCGAAGTGCACGTTCCCCTCCTTGCCGTGCGTCGGGCTGTGAGCGTTTGCCATAAATTGGCACAACGCCGTCCGTATCGGGCACCCCAGCGTGAAGTGGGCGGCCAAATTGCGGTGCAACAGCGAGACCGCGTCAAGCCCCGGTCGGAACGGCATAGCCATCCCCACCGAGGCGGCTTCATGCCCGCTTACCAGTATCACCGTCCCCTTAACAAGCCCTTTCCGAAAAAGCTCCTTAAAGCGGATGTCGACCTGGCGCGACATATAGATCATAGGATAAGCGGCCCGCCAGAACTCGCGCCTGTCCAGCCGGTTAGGGAAGCGCGGAAAGCCGCTGAAGACATCGTCCAGACTGTCGGATATTTGTGTTGCGGGGCTGATAATGATTCCTCCGTGGCGATTACGGGACGATATTTAGACGTTTAGGGTTCCGAAAATACAATTTAAGGTATAAGATACTACTTGGGGATAACCAAAGTCAAATTAATGTTTAGGGAAGGACTGACCGATCCGCCACAGCCCCTACCGACCACAGAGACGGCGGGGACGCGGTGTACGGATTATACTATTTCCTGCAATCGGGTATACCAGCCGCTCTTGCTTCCACCTGAGCGCTTTCAATCTCGGCAAAAAACTCATTGTCTGTCGGTTCAGACTGTTCATTCAGCCATTGTCCGAAATCCCACCCCGGCGTCCCCCTGCACCGCCTCACAAACTCCTGAGCGTTATTGTGCCCTATAGCGTTAACAAGCGCCTTCATTCCGGCCTTACGCAATTCAATCGGATTCTTGATTTCCGTCATAATCGCCATATCCGCCTCCCGCGCTATATGTTGAAATAAAATCTAATGGATTCATGACCTTTACCCCGCACATATTCCTACTGTTTACCGCTCGCAAAAAAGGCTTGTCAACGGTCAGCAACACATCCACGCCGACGGCTTCGGCGAGGGCCAAATGGTAACTATCGTTGACTTTCAACCCCGCCGCCTGAAATGATTGCGCCCGCGCTCTATCCGTTGCGGTTAAATACGCGTAACCATCCCTTGCTTCTCTGTAAAAATCCATAATCGCGTCTCTATCCTTGACATTAGGATTTTTCAATATCTCGACGTCGAGCACCGAACTCCCGATAATCATATAACCGTTAATATGACGCCAATCTATAATAGTTTCAATGGCGTTAGCCTCGGCGATTATGCTTGCCGACGTCTGACCATCCCACGGACGCCCGTAGCAACACGTATCAAGATATATCTTCAGCAACCAATTTAGGCTCTTTCTCAATAGCCACCGTTCCTATTAGGATTTCACACCGTTGAACGCAGATACTATTTAATAAGATAATATTTGAGGACGGGCGGTGTCAAATTAATGTAGGGGCGGGACTGACCGACCCGCCGATACCCGCCGACCAAACGGACGGCGGGGTGGCGGGGGAGAGGGAAAGGTCAGCCCTCAACACAGCGCACCGAGAAGCCGTACCTCTTTCTGTCGTTTCTCTCGTATACGTTGTCGCTGCTACCGTGTATGTACCGGTGGTAGGCATCGTTCCCACCGCCATCCGTGGCCGTCCACCATTCGCCGATGTTGTCGGCAAAGTTGAAAGTGCCATCGGAGCTACGGTTGCCGCCGGGCAAGGCCGAAAATCCGAAATCATTCGTCCCATTACCATTGTTATTCCATCCGCTCGTTGACTTTAATTTCTTACCTGCCGTAGATGAACCGCCAGCCGCCGTCACCAATGCATCCCACTCCTGATTAGTCGGCAACCTCTTCCCAACCGACAGACAAGCCACTTTCGCCGCTTCCAACGTATACAGCCTCCCGTACATCTCACAGTTAGCTGGGTCGTCGTCATAACACCATGAATCCGCCGTCTCTACGTTCAGATTCGTCGTCATCCACTTCTCTATAGGCACAGATCCGACGCCGGTATTATTACCGCCGCCATTGTTGTTCCCGCCGGTGTTATTGTCCCCGCCCGACGGATTACCATCCCCCCCGCACCCGATCAACCCCAGCCCGAAGACCGCCGAAAACGCCAATACACGCCACGCCGTCTTAATTTTCATACCGCGCTTCCCTTTAAATAGAGTAAAAAGCAATCGACATTACTTATGAATATAGTATACCTCGTTATTAAGGGATTTGTTACAAGATTTTTTACAGAAAACACGCTTTCGGAAACCTCCGGAGCCTTGTTTTATCCGTCCGCCCCAACCCGACTCGTTAATTTTAGAAATCAAATCCCGAAATACTGATACCACTGCGCGATGATGTCGTTTTTGTTGGCGTCTATATATTCCAACGCTTTTGCCAATTCTTTAGCGGTTAATCTGCTGTTGTTATTGGCGACTTCCAGACACCCGTCCGGCTTAATCCATATTTTGGTGGCGTTTTCTACCGGCTTTCCGTGTGAGATATGGACATGGATCGGTTCAAGGCTCTTTCCGCCGAACTCGTTTGACCAAAAATAGAACACCATGCCCAAATAGTCTATCAAGACTCGAGGCATTTCTTCCCCCCCCCGTTTTGAGCGTACTCCCAAATCAAGAACGAATTGTTACGCATGTATCTTTGGAGTTGCAGCAGTTCGCTTTGGCTGAAACCGTAGGATTTGTAAAACTCAAAACTCGGTATGCAGCCTTCGGCGAAATCAAACTCCGTGCTTTCCGCCGACGGGTTCGGCCTTTCAAAATACACCCTGACTTTCCGCCCTAATTCGCCGTACTCCATGTCGGAGTGGGTCAGAACAACGTTGTTCACCGTAGAAAAATAGTGCTTCATGGCGCTCTTTTCACCTCCATAACATAAAGATAATTCTTGTGGATCGGCAAAGTCAAATTAATGTTTATGGATGATTATGGCTTTATATAAATTATCGAGCATGGATACTCCGCCAAAATATCATCGCATGTTACCAACGTCGCTTTCTCGTATTGCGCTTGAGCCGCAAGAATACGGTCAAACGGGTCTTTGTGTATAGGCGGCAAAGTTCCGGCTATGATGGAATGGCGGCTATTAATTGTCAACTCGGTGTAACCGTTATTCAAAAAACCATTATACAGCGCGTTGACGTCTACTTGAAAATCAGAACGCCCCAAACTGTTCTTGATGGTTATTTCCCAAATGCTCGCCGTACTGAACAAAACCGTATTTCCGTCAACCGCAATGAGCTCTGCAACTTTCTTAGGCAACTTGCCGGCGGCGACCCAAAGCAATATGTGCGTATCAAGTAGCAGGTTCATCGGTCTCCGCCATAAAAGAGTTCTTCAATCTCCTTCTTCCCCATAGAATCAAAATCTTCGGGGACGGAAATTTTTCCGGTCATGAAACCAATCTTTCGCGTAGCAGGCTTCTTCTCCGACGAAATGGGGACAACCTTGACCATAGGTTTACCCGCCTTCGCGATAATAAAGGGACTGCCTTTAGTCGCGCCATCTATTAAAGATGAAAGGTGCGCCTTGGCCTCTTGAATGTTATACTGCCGCATAAATAGTGCCCTTCCGCTTTGATAATTAAACTAAATCAAATGCCCGATAACCAACATATATAATATATTGTATTTAAGATAATATTTGGGGACGCGAGATGTCAAATTAATGTTTAGGGAGGGACTGACCGACCCGACGACACCCGCCGACCAAACGGACGGCGGGGTGGCGGGGGAGAGAGGGAAAGGTCAGTCGTCCTGAACGCAACGGGCAGAGTAGCCGTAGTTCTCGTTGCGGTCGGGATCGGTCACGCTCACGATACCACCCAAGTAGTACATGCCCATGACGTAGATGTGACCGTCGTCAGAACCCTCCGTAGCCGTCCACCAACCGCCGTAGAGGCCGGCACCGTAAAAATAATAACCGCGATCGCCGGAGAGCCAACTGCCGCCGGGCAAGGCCGAAAAACCCGTCTCATTCGTGCCGTTACCGCTTTGACCGTTATAATCATTCCATCCGCTCGTCGATTTCAGCTTCTTACCCGCTGTTCTCTCACCACCCACCGCCGTCACCAAAGCAGTACACTCTTCGCGTGACGGCAGCCTCATACCGACAGACCTACCGCGCTCTTCGCCGCCTCCCACGTATACAGCCTGCCGTACCTATTACAGTTAACCGGGTTGTCGTCATAACACCATGAATCCGCTGTCTCAACATTCAGATTCTTCGTCATCCACTTTAAACCGCCCAACGCCACCGTTTCGAACGGATCTCCTCCGCCGGAATTGTCCCCGCCGCTGTAGTTGTCCCCGCCCGACGGATTACCATCCCCCCCGCACCCGATCAACCCCAGCCCGAAGACCGCCGAAAACGCCAATATACGCCACGCCGTCTTAATTTTCATACCGCGCACCCCTTTAAAATAGAGTAAAAAGCAATCGACATTACTATGAATATAGTATACCTCGTTATTAAGAGATTTGTTACAAAATTTTTTACAAAAAAACACGCTTAAAGTCAAAATCTTTAAAAATCAAATTCTTTCCCATCCATAGCCTCCAGCAGCATATCAAAGTCAGATTTGAACACCCTGTCCTGCACCACGCGGTATTTTTCGTATTCGGTTTCCGCGTGAAGTTTCGCCTGCTCGTTAGATATCTTCCCCGGCCCCGTCAGAATCTCGTTGCCGTTGAACTCCAAAAATCCGTCGAGCCGCTTCGCCCAATCTTCCATAGACATGGGGATTTTGCGCTCGGCTTGCAGTTCGGCGAAGTCTAAGTAGAGGGATACAATCCGCTCAAGATAGTTCATTTCCTGCTCGTTTAGGTAGTTTTTAGCTATCGAGACGTCGGCTTTAATGATTTTGCCGTTAGGAGCGGTCTCCCAAGTCGTAAGCCCCATGCGCTCTTTTTTGGCGTCCGCCCGTTTGACGATTAACTCGGCGGCGGTGTGGCGGTGTACCGCGTAGTGGAGCTTGTTTTGCACCAGCTTGAAGAAGTCGCGGGTCGTTTTAGCGTCTTTGTCGTAGTCAAATGCTGTGGCGTAGATATCAGTCACCTTTTGATAAAACTTGCGCTCGGACAGGCGTATCTCGCGGATATATTGGAGCTGGCGGTCAAAGTATTCGTCGGTGAACGTATGCCCTTTCTTCAGGCGGTCAACGTCCATCGTCCACCCTTGAATGGTGTAGTCCTTGACGATCTGCCCCGCCCATTTGCGGAAGCGCACGGCGCGCTCGTTGTTCACTTTGAAGCCTACGGCGATGATCATTTGCAGGTTGTAGTGCATTGTGTCGTAATCTTTGCCGTCTGGGGCAGTTATAAAGTATTTCTTTATAGCTGAACCCGGCGAGAGTTCGCCGTCGTCAAATATCTTCTTGATGTGCTGCCCGATATTCTGGACGCTCACGTCGTACAAAGCCGCCATCATCTTCTGCGTCAGCCAGATGTTCTCGTCCTGATAGCGCATTTCAATATTGGCGGGCTTGTCGCCCGTCGCCGCCGCGAAGGTCAGGTATTCAGCCGCCGAACTGCGGATGGTCGGTAGGTTATCTTTCTTTTTCATAACATAGATAAGATACTACTTGGGGACGGGCGGTGTCAAATTAATGATAGGGGAGGGACTGACCGACCCGTCGCCACCCTGCCGACCAAACGGACGGCGGGGTGGCGGGGGAGAGAGGGAAAGGTCAGGCGTCCTCAACACAACGCACAGAATGCCCGAAGCCCTTGTAGTAGTAGTACTCGTACACACTGTCCATTAAGTAGCCCATGTTCCAGCGATAGGCGTTACCACCAGCCTCCGTGGCCGTCCACCAGTAGCCGTAGTCGCCGGCAAAGCCGAAACCGCCACTGGAGAAACGGTAGCCGCCCGGCAAGGCCGAAAATCCATAATCATCCGTCCCATTACCATTGTTATTCCATCCGCTCGTTGACTTTAATTTCTTACCTGCAAAACCCCCAGCCGCCGCCGCCGTCACCAAGTCATCCCACTCTTCGGTAGTCGGCAGCCTCTTCCCAACCTGCTGGCAAGCCCTCTTCGCAGCCTCCCACGTATAAAGCCTACCGTACTTAACGCAACTATCAGGACTGTTTTCATAACACCATGAATCCGCCGTCTGCACATTCAGATTCTCAGTCATCCACGTCTTACCGTCAGGCATTGCCGCCGACGCGCATTCACGATTACCGCAACTTAACGTATCCCCGCTACCGGTATTATTACCTCCGCCGGTATTGTTCCCGCCGCCGATATTGCTCCCGCCGCTGTTGTTGTCCCCGCCCGTATAACCTTCCCCGCCCGACGGATTGCCATTCCCCCCGCACCCGATCAACCCCAGCCCAAAGACCGCCGAAAACGCCAATACAAGCCCCGCCGTCTTAATTTTCATACCGCGCTCCCCTTTAAAATAGAGTGAAAAAGCAATCGACATTACTATGGGTTAGACCTCGTTATTAAGAGATTTGTTACAGAATTTTTTACAAAAAACACGATTAAAGTCAAAATCTTTTAAAATCAAAGTCTTTAAAGTCTTTTTTTAGACGAAAGGGCGCGATAAATCGCGCCCTTTCATAGGATATGCGGGGCTAAACCCCGCATATGAGTCAAAATCAACTTCAACGGCTTTTTTCTTTTTAATCCTATAATCCTTTAAATCCTACTAACTTGTTTATCTCGGCGAAGCCAATCCTAGTTCAGACAGTCTTTTGATTTTGTATATGCGGGGTTTAGCCCCGCATATCCTATGAAGCCGAAGGCTTCGTCTAAAAAAGATTTTAAAAGATTTTAAAAGATTTTGACTTTTTAAGTTATTATTGTTTTATAATCTGATAATGATTGACACAGAATGACCTTTTTCGATAAATCCTCCCACCCGTCAATCCCGGCGCCTAAATATCTCCAGATTTCTTTCATTCTGCCTAAGACTTTTATGGGATAAGGGTGATCTTTACAGGCGTCTAAGAGATCATCAAGAAAGGCTATTATCTGCGATTGTTTTGTTGATACTGATAGATTAATTGATACGGCTTCCCGCAATTCCATTAATAAAAACGGATTCCTGACTATACCCCTGCCGATCATCCATTTATTGATACTTGGGAATCTCTCCGTTAATTGTTTGAATGTGCTGACCGATACGATGTCCCCGTTATATACGACGGTGTGTTTTGACAAGTTTAGGCAGGTCTCGAATCTGTCGAGGTCTACGCTACCGTCGTAGAGTTGCGTTCCTATTCTCGGGTGGATCATCAGTTCCTTTATCGGATAGTCGTTAAACAGCGGGATCAGCGCCTCTAGGTCGTTCGGCGTCTCATAGCCTAATCTCGCTTTTATTGACAGCGGGAGCGGGAGTTTGGGTATTGCTTCGTCTAAGAATTGTTTGATGAGGTCCTTATGCGGCAGCAGTCCGCAGCCTCGCGTCTTTTTGGCGACAAGCGGGGCGGGGCAGCCGAGGTTCCAGTTGACGGACTTGAAACCCATGTCGGCGAATTTGCGGGACAGAAGCAGAAAACCGTTTGTATCGCGGCCTATTATTTGCGGGATTAGGCGGGCGTCGTTATTAATATTGTTGGTATTGATACTGCCGATGTTATCGTCCAGTAACAAGTCTTTTATGTGATGGTTTTTGACCCGGCTTCCCAAGATCGTCGGCACGAACGGCGCGACCATATAGTCAAAGCGCCCGAACCGCCGCTCGTACGCGGTTCGGAAGATTTTGTCGGTTATCCCTCGCAGGGGGGATAGGTAGAAGTCGGCCATAATCCGTGGCTTTTACAGGCCCGCCACCTCGATGGTATCCGACCTGTCGGGGCCAACGGAGACTAACAGTATCGGTATGTCGTAGCACAGCTTTTGGATTTTGCCGATGTAGTTCGTCGCCGCGTCCGGCAGTTCCGAGAGTTTTTTGCACTTGCTGATGTCTTGCTTCCAGCCGGGCATGCTCTCGTAGATGGGCTTCGCGTACTCGAAATCCCGCGCGTTTGTGGGGTACTGGTCGGTTCTCTTCCCCTCTATCTCGTAGGCTACGCAGATTTTTATCTCGTCTAAGTCGTTCAGGACGTCGAGTTTGGTCAGGGCGAGCCTCGTGAAACCGTTCAGCTGGGCGGCCTTTCTGACCATGACGCTGTCGAACCAGCCGCAGCGCCTGGGGCGTCCGGTGGTGCTGCCGAACTCGTTGCCGGTGGCGCGGAGGTGGAAGCCTATGTCGTCGGTCAGTTCGGTCGGGAAGGGGCCGTTGCCAACGCGCGTGGTGTAGGTTTTGACTATGCCGACGCTGTGGCCTATGCTTTTAGGGCCCACCCCGGCGCCGGAGCAGGCGCCGCCTACGGTCGTGTTGGAGGAGGTGACGAACGGGTAGGTGCCGTGGTCGACGTCCAAGAACGTTCCCTGCGCCCCCTCGAAGAGCAGCCGCCTGCCGTCGCGTTCCGCGTTGAAGAGGTAGCAGGCGGTGTCCTTTATGAAAGGAAGCAGCCGCTCGCGTATTTTATGGTAATGGGTGATGACTTTGTCTTCGTCGAGGTTGGACATATCGGCGAGCGGTTCGCCGTCCGGCGTTTTGAGGCGCTCTATGGCGGCGTCGTTGTTGCGTATGAACTTCTTTAAGAAGACGTTCCAGTCGCGGAGGTCGCCGACGTGGATGCCGGAGCGCGAGACCTTGTCGGTGTAGGCCGGGCCTATGCCGCGCCCCGTGGTGCCGATCTTCAGTGCGCCGCGCCCGAACTCAGCGGCCGTGTCGAGCGCCTTGTGGTAGGGAAGCACTAAGTGCGCCAGATCTGAGACGAAGAGACGCCCCTCTATGAGCACGTCGGCGGCGATAAGCTCGTCGACCTCCGCGAGAAACGCCTCGGCGTCGAAGACCACGCCGTTGCCCACCACGCAGACCTTGCCGGGGCTGGCTATCCCTGACGGCACAAGGTGGAAGACGTACTTGCGCCCGTTCGCGTTAACGGTGTGCCCCGCGTTGGAACCGCCCTGAAAACGAACGACGACGTCCGCCCGCTCGGTCAGATAGTCGATTACCTTAGCCTTGCCCTCATCGCCCCACTGGGCGCCTATAACTGTTGCGTTTGCCATTTTCTTCGCCTTTGCTTTTTGACTTTATCTAAATATAATATGGCGACGGGCGGAAAGTCAAAATCAAATAATAAAAAAAAAGACTTGACAGCCGTCCGCCCATAATGTAAATTTATTAACATGAAAACAAAAACCGTAAGCCTGATTATTATCCTATCCGCCGCCGTCGCCGCTGTATTGGGCGTGGGCGTGTGGGTGCTTCTTGTCGTACTCCGGAAGAGGAGAGAGGGCTGATCGGTTCGTTATTACGGTAGCGAAAAAAAACGAAAGGCCTGTCTCCTCAATCGGATGCAGGTCTTTTTTTTGTTGCCGGAGGGCTGTACCATATATTATATTAATTGTTTAATCAAGTTCAAATGCAACGGAGGGTTGTGTTGAAGAAGACAGGTTCGCAGATTCTTGTCGACGCGTTGGTCCGCGAGGGCGTCAAGGTCGCCTTCGGGTATCCGGGCGGGACGGTCATCCCCATCTTTGACGTGCTTTACGACACGAAGGAGATCACTTTCATCCTGACGCGGCACGAGCAGGGCGCGGCGCACGCGGCCGACGGGTACGCCCGGGCCACGGGCGAGGTCGGCGTCTGCATTGCCACCTCGGGGCCGGGGGCGATAAACATCATGTCCGGCGTCGCGACCGCCTACTTGGACTCCATCCCAATGGTGGCAATAACGGGGCAGGTCGCCTCGCCGCTCTTGGGGACCGACGCTTTCCAGGAGGCCGACGTCGTCGGGATAAGCAGGCCCATCACCAAGCACAACTTTTTGGTGAAAGATGTCCGGGAGCTGTCCGTTATGCTCAAGCAGGCGTTTCACATAGCCAGCACGGGGCGGCCCGGGCCGGTGCTAATAGATATTCCCATAGATATATCGCGGGCGACGCTCGAAAATTACGAGTACCCCTCCGAGGTCTCTATTCGCGGCTACAAGCCGACGTTCGAGGGGCATCCCAAGCAGATAGAGAAGGCCGCGGCGCTGATCGCCAAGGCCAAGAAGCCGGTCATCTTCGCCGGCGGCGGCGTCGTCGCCTCCGGCGCGCACGAAGAGCTCAAAAAACTCGCCGAGACGACCAACATCCCCGTCACCCTCTCGTTCATGGGGCTGGGCGCCTTCCCCGGCGGACACCCGCTGTTCATCGGAATGCCCGGCATGCACGGGGCCAAGTGCGCCAACCGCGCCTTGCAAGAGTGCGACCTGATCATCTCCGTAGGCGTGCGCTTCGACGACCGCGTGACCGGCTTCGTCGCCAGATTCGCGCCCAACGCCTCGGTCATACACATAGACGTAGACCCGGCCTCGGTGTCAAAGATCGTGCAGGTCGACGTGCCGGTCGTCGGGGACGCTAAGAACATCCTTACGACGCTCAACGGCATAGTCAAGCCGCGCGGGTCAGACGTCTGGAACGAGACAGTGAAGGAGTGGCGGGGGGAGAAGCTCTTCACCTACCAAGATTCCGACAAGGAGATAAAGCCGCAGGCGGTTATAGAGAAGCTCTACGACGTCACCGGCGGCGACGCGATAGTTTGCACGGAGGTCGGGCAGCACCAGATGTGGACCGCCCACTATTACAAGTTCGACAAGCCGCGGACGCTGATCTCGTCCGGCGGCCTCGGCACGATGGGCTTCGGCCTCCCCGCCGCCATGGGCGCGGCGCTGGCCCGCCCCGACAAAACGGTGGTCAACATCGCCGGCGACGGATCAATACAAATGAATATACAGGAGCTGGCCACGATCGCGATAAACAAGATCCCGGTCAAGGTCGTGATCCTGAACAACAGCTACCTCGGTATGGTGCGCCAGTGGCAAGACTTGTTCTACAGCAAGCGCTACAGCTCGACTTGTTTGCGCAAAGGACGCGGTTGCCCCGGCTGCTTCGATCCGCAGGCGTGCGACAAAAGCTACGTCCCCGACTTTGTCAAGTTGGCGGAGAGCTACGGCATAGCCGGATTTCGAGCGACGGCCCCGTCGGAGGTCGAAAATGTATTGCGCGGCGGCTTGGGGACGGACGGCCCCGCCGTGATGGAGTTCATGGTCGCCCCGGAAGAGAACGTCTTCCCCATGGTGCCGGCCGGGAAGTCATTAGACGAGATATTGGAGGGTTAAGCCGATATGAGCACGCACACGATAAGCATACTGACGGAAAACCGCAGCGGTTCGCTGTCGAGGATAGCCGGACTGTTCTCAAGCCGCGGCTACAACATCTCCACGCTGACGGTCGCCGAGACGGAAGACCCGGAAGTCTCGAGAATGACGATAGTTGTGGCCGGAGACAACGACATATTAGAGCAGATCGTCAAGCAGCTGAATAAGTTGATTGACGTGATAAAGGTGATGGACTTTCAGGAAGAGCCGATAATTGAGAGAGAATTGTTATTGGTTCGGGTTGACTCGACAAAGAGCAATCGGCATGAGATAGTTGAAACAGCGAACTTGTTTAACGCCGGAGTAGCGGCGGTGACTGCGGGGTCGATAACATTAGAATTATTAGGGACGACGCAGAGTATTGATGAATTCATAATATTATTGAAACCGTACGGCATAAAAGAACTCGTGCGGTCGGGGGCTGTGGCGATTTCGAAGTCGAAGAAATGAAAAAGCCTAAAAAAGTCAAATTCTTTAAATCTTTTTTAGACGAAGCCCCTTCGGGGCTTCATAGGATATGCGGGGCTAAACCCCGCATATAAAATCAAAATCAAAAGCTAAAAACACCGATTTTGACTTTGATTTTGATGTTGACTTTATATGCGGGGTTTAGCCCCGCATATCCTATGGAAGGGCGCGATTTATCGCGCCCTTCCGTCTAAAAAAGATTTTAAAGAATTTGATTTTAATAATTTGACTTTAATTATAACATCAACATAAACAAGGAGCTGTAAAATGGCTATTATCGAATTCGGCGGTAAGAAGGAGAAGGTCGTTACCCGTAAGGAGTTCACGGTCGCCAAGGCGCGCACCGCCCTTAAGAACGAGGTGATCGCGGTGATCGGTTACGGCGTTCAAGGTCCGGCGCAGGCGCTCAACCTCCGCGACAACGGGTTCAAGAACGTGATCATCGGGCAGTCCAAGAAGTACAAGAAGGACTGGGACCGCGCGGTGAAGGACGGCTGGGTTCCGGGCAAGACGCTTTTTGAGGTCGAGGAGGCGGCGGAGCGCGGGACGATCATCAAGATGCTCGTCGCCGACGCGGCGGCCAGAATAATTTGGCCGACTGTCAAAAAGCACTTGACAAAGGGGAAGGCGCTCTATTTCTCGCACGGCTTCTCCATCGTCTACAAAGATCAGACGAAGGTGATTCCGCCCAAGGACGTAGACGTAATCATGGTCGCGCCTAAGGGCAGCGGCACGTCGGTCCGCCGCAACTTCATAAACGGCGTCGGGATCAACTCGAGCTACGCGGTCTTCCAGAACGCGACGCGCCGCGCCGAGGAGCGCTGTCTGGCTCTGGGCATCGGCATCGGAAGCGGCTACCTCTTCCCGACCACCTTCGAGAAGGAGGTCTACAGCGACCTGACGGGCGAGCGCGGCGTTCTGATGGGCGCTCTGGCCGGCATCATGGAAGCCCAGTACGACGTTCTGCGGAAGAACGGCCACACCCCGAGCGAAGCCTTCAACGAAACCGTTGAGGAGCTGACGCAGAGCCTCATCCGCTTGGTGGACGAGAACGGCATGGACTGGATGTACTCCAACTGCTCGGCGACGGCCCAGCGCGGCGCGTTAGACTGGAAGCCCAAGTTCAAGAAGGCCACGCTGCCGGTTTTCAAGGAGTTGTACGCTTCCGTCAAGAGCGGCGCCGAGACAAGGCGCGTCATGTCGGCCTGCGGAAAGCCCAACTACAAAGAGCTTTTAGACAAAGAGCTCGCCGAGATGGGAAATTCAGAGATGTGGCAAGCCGGAGCCGCCGTTCGCGCATTGAGGCCCAAAGAAAAAGCCAAGGAGATCACGAAAGCTACAAAAGGTATTGCGGGACGCGGTAAGAATTAGCATTACGTTGGTTTGTGTTTGTATTGATGTTAGGGGGCGATGATGACCGTCGCCCCCCCAAAAAATTTACGGGAAATAATAATAATGGAGAAAAATAGGGTATTGATTTTTGATACAACGTTGCGGGACGGCGAACAGGCCGCGCCGGCGAGTTTGACCGTGGAACAGAAATGTCATATCGCGAAGCAGCTTGCGAGTTTGAGGGTCGATGTTATTGAGGCCGGTTTTCCCATATCGTCGCCCGGCGACTTTCAAGCGGTATCAAAAATCGCCGAAGAGATAAAGGACGGCCCGATAATATGCGGGCTTGCCAGACTCGTTCAGAAAGACATAGAAGTGTGCGCCGACGCGGTCAAGCGCGCGCAGCGCCCGCGTATACATACTTTTATCGGAACATCGGCGATCCACACCGAGAAAAAACTCCGCAAATCGGAGGATGAGGTATTGGAACTCGTCAAGAAGAGCGTCACGCTGGCTCGCAATAAATGTGACGATGTGGAATTTTCCGCCGAGGACGCGGGGAGAACCAATATTGAGTATTTATACCGCATAGTGGAAACGGCCATAAAAGCGGGAGCGAAAACTATTAATATACCGGATACCGTGGGCTATACGATACCGGAGCAATTCGGCAAAATCATTGATAACCTTTATAAAAACGTACCGAACATTGACAAAGCGACGATATCCGTCCACTGCCATAACGATTTGGGGATGGCCACGGCCAACTCGCTTATGGCGGTAGCTCACGGCGCGCGTCAGGTGGAATGTACGATAAACGGCATAGGCGAGCGCGCCGGCAACGCGTCGCTCGAAGAGATTGTTATGGCGATAAAACTGCGCCAAGATTTTTTTAACGTGAGTACGGATATTGACACTACCAAAATAATGCAGACCAGCAAACTTGTTCGCAATATTTGCAATATGCCGGTGCAACCCAATAAGGCGATTGTCGGGGCCAACGCGTTTGCCCACTCGTCGGGGATTCACCAAGACGGCGTCCTCAAGGAGAGGAATACTTATGAAATCATGACGCCCGAGTCTGTCGGACTCAAGACTAATAGCATGAATCTGACAGGGCGTTCGGGAAGGCATATACTTAAGACGCGCTTGACGGAGTTGGGCTACGTTGAGACCGAATATGATATGGACGCGTTCTATACGATGTTCAAGGAGCTGGCGGATCGAAAGGGCACGGTATATGACGACGATCTAATGATGTTGATGGAGAAACTGTTGGGCAATAGAGATGTGGAACATCTGTATACGCTTGAATACCTTGAGGTGTTATGCGGTAAGGGCGAAGGCGTCGCCACAAAAGCGAAGGTACGGATCAAGTACAGCGGCGACGCCGGGTTGTTGTTGAAAGGAGAAGCGCAGGGCAACGGCGCCTTTGACGCCACTAAGAGAGCGATCGACGATGTTTTGAGCGAAGGTATAACGGTCAAGGAGTTTCATCTTGACGCTATAACGGGAGGGAGCGACGCGGTGGGCAAGGTGACTATCCACGCGTCAACGGCGGAGGAAGGAACGTTTGTAGGCACCGATTCCAATACCGACATCATCGTGGCGTCGGCAAACGCCTATATGGACATCGTCAATAAAGTCGATATGGTGAAGAGGTTCAAACGCAACGCGGCTAAAGGCGGCGACGCGGATTCGGAAATTGTCAACTCCAACGCGAGTCAGTTCGCGATGATGGAAGAGTATACGTCCGGTTAAAGTTTATGGCTTTTGTCGGCGCGGTAGAGCCGGTGTTTGGTTGAAAAATATTTTTTAACAATAATACAAATTAAAGAAAGGTATTATCGCGTTATGAAATCTTACAACATTGCATTGATGGGCGGTGACGGCACGGGGCCTGAAGTGCTTCGTGAAGGTGTTAAAGTCTTAGACGCGGCGGCTTCCAAGCACGGGCTCAAGCTCAATTACACCGACTACGATTTCGGCGGCGAGCGCTATATGCGCACCGGCGAGACGCTCTCTCAGTCCAACATCGACGAGCTCGCCAAGCAAGACGCGATATTCTTGGGCGCCATCGGGCACCCCGATGTCAAGCCGGGCATCCTCGAGGTGGGGATTCTGTTGAAGCTTCGCTTCGCCCTCGACCAGTACATCAATTTGCGCCCCGTCAAACTCTACCCCAATGTCGAGACGCCGCTCAAAGACAAAGGCCCGGAGCAGATCGACTTCGTGGTGATAAGGGAGAACAGCGGCGGGATATACACCGGTATGGGCGGCGCGACTATGGTCGGCACGCAGAACGAGATCGCCACGCAGGTCATGTGTTACTCGCGCCCCGTTGTGGAGCGTTGCATCCGCTACGCCTACGACCTCACGCGCAAGCGCAACAAGAAGAAGACGCTGACGCTCGTCCACAAGTGCAACGTGTTGACCCACGCCGGTGATTTATGGGTCAGGACGCACAAAGAGGTCGGCGACGCCGATTATAAGGATATCAAGCAGGACTACAACCACGTGGACGCCTGCACGATGTGGATGGTGAAGAGCCCGGAGTTTTATGATGTGATAGTGACCGAAAATCTCTTCGGCGACATCATCACCGACCTCGGCGCGATGATCCAAGGCGGCATGGGCATAGCCGCCGGCGGCAACATCAACCCGAACGGCGTCTCCATGTTCGAGCCCATCGGCGGCAGCGCCCCCAAATACACCGGCAAGAACGTGATCAACCCGTTTGCCGCGATCTGCGCCGGGGCGATGATGCTTGAAACGCTCGGCGAAGACAAAGCCGCCGCCGCGATTGACAAAGCGGTTTACGACGCTTTAGCCTCCGGCAAGATAAAGAGCATGTCCGCCGGAAAGATGGGCATGGGAACGAAAGAGGTCGGGGATCTCGTGGCATCGTTGGTGTAGCGTTATGATTCTTGATTAATGAATAAATGTAGAGACGCGATTAATCGCGTCTCTACAATATTATGGATACATAAAAAAGGTAATTTTTCTCAAAATGTCAACCAAACCGCACAGCGTCGACCTATACGACACCACGCTCCGCGACGGCAACCAAGCCTTAGGTATCTCATTGTCCCTAAAAGACAAACTGATGATCGCCGAAAAGCTCAACGAACTGGGGATAAACTACATCGAGGGCGGCTGGCCTAATCCAACCAATACCGTTGACACGGAATTCTACGCCAAAGTCAAAAAAATGAAATTGAAGGCCAAGATAGCCGCCTTCGGGTCAACGAAACGTCCCGGCAACAAAGTCAGTGAAGATCCGTTTATGCAGGCGTTGATAACTACCGGCGCCCATGTCGCGACCATCTTCGGTAAATCTTGGGATCTCCACGTCAAAAAGGTCATCAACACCACGCTCGAAGAGAATCTCACGATGATCAACGACTCAGTCCGTTTCCTGAAGAAACATTTTGACGAGGTCGTCTACGACGCCGAGCACTTCTTCGACGGCTTCAAGGCGAATCCGGAATACGCGATGAAAACGCTCCTCGCCGCCAAAGACGCGGGGGCGGATTGTCTCGTCCTCTGTGATACCAACGGGGGATTATTACCCGACGAGGCGGTGGAGATTTTCCGCGTCGTCAAGTCAAAAATTAATGACGCGAAATTCGGCGTGCACATGCACAACGACTCCGGCTGCGCCGAGGCGTCGTCGTGCCTTTGCGTGATAGAAGGAGCCTCCCACGTTCAGGGGACGATGAACGGGCTGGGGGAGAGGTGCGGCAACGCTAATCTCTGTACTATCATTCCCAACTTGCAGCTCAAACGCGGGTTTAACTTGGTAACGCCGGAACAGCTCAAAATGCTCACGCCCGCCTCTCTCTACGTGGCGGAGCTTGCCAACACGACGCCGAACATCCGCCACCCCTACGTCGGCGAGGCTGCGTTCTCCCACAAGGCCGGCGCCCACGCCGACGGGGTGCGCAAAGTGCGCCGGTCGTTCGAGCACACCGACCCGGAAACGGTCGGAAACAGCCGCCAATTCGTGGTCAGCGATCAGGCGGGGGCGAGCACGATATTGGAGAAACTGTCAAAGATCAAAAGCGGCCTTGACAAGAAGGATCCCATTGTCAAAAAAGTATTGGCGAAGATAAAGGAGATGGAAGCCGCCGGTTACCAATTCGAGGCCGCCGACGCCTCTTTCGAGCTTATCGTCCGTAAAGTGTTCGGCGAGTTCAAAGAGCCGTTTACCGTCAAAGCCTTCAGAGTCATCGAAGAGAAACGAGAAAGCGGCGAGACCTACTCAGAGGCGACGATACAAGTGATCGAGGACGGGGTGCTTGAACACACCGCCGCCGAGGGCGACGGCCCGGTGAACGCGCTCGACAACGCGTTGCGCAAGGCGCTGCTGAAATTCTTCCCGTCGATAAAAGGTGTAAAGTTGGACGATTACAAAGTAAGAGTGTTGGACGGCAAAGACGGCACGGCGGCCAAAGTGAGAGTATTGATAGAGTCGTCTGACAAATTGAGCCGATGGGGAACGGTAGGCGTCAGCGAGAATATAATAGAAGCGTCGTGGATCGCGTTGATTGACAGTTTGATGTATAAATTGATGAAAGGATGACAAAAAAATGTCTGAACTAGGATTAGTAGGATTTTAAGGATTAAAGGATTAAAAAGACTAGGAATAAGTGTGTTGATTTTTAATCTTATAATCTGTTTTTTAATCCTATAAATCCTAGTTCAGACGGTCTTTAATAATGCATATAAAGGAAATACCAAAATGTCACAACAACAATTAGACTGGTCGAACCTAGGTTTCGAGTACATGCAGACCGACTGCTACCTTCGCGCCGACTTCAAAGACGGTCAGTGGGGTAAGCTCTCGGTCTGTACCGACCCGAACTTCTCAATCCACGTCGCGGCCGTCTGTCTGCACTACGGTCAGGCTTGTTTCGAGGGGCTCAAAGCGTTCCGCCGCAAAGACGGTTCCGTGGCGCTTTTCAGGCCTCACGAAAACGCGCAGAGGATGATCAGCACCGCGAAGCGCACTATGATGGAGCCGCCGCCGCTTGAGCTCTTTATCGAGGCGGTCAAAGAGACCGTCTCGCGCAACATAGATTGGGTGCCGCCCTACGGCACCGGGGCGAGCTTATATGTCCGCCCGCTGCTCATAGGCGCTTCTCCGCGCGTCGGAGTCGGTCCGTCCGAAGATTACATGTTTTTCTCTCTCGGCATGCCCGTAGGCCCTTATTACAAAAACGGCTTCTTCCCAGTTAAAGCCTACGTCCAAGAGTCCTACGACCGCGCCGCGCCGCTGGGCGTCGGCAACGTGAAAGTAGCCGGAAACTACGCCGCCGGATTGTACGGAGACTACGAGGGCAAGCATAAAGGGTATCCGATCTGCTTGTACCTTGATTCCGCTCATCATCGTTATATTGACGAGTTCGGCACATCGAATTTCTTCGGGATAACGAAAGACAATAAATACGTAACACCGGAGTCGTCGTCGATACTGCCGTCCATAACTAATAACAGTTTACGAACCATCGCCGAAGGAATGGGCCTCAAAGTAGAACGTCGGAAGATTGACATCGAGGAGTTGCCCGATTTCAAAGAAGTCGGAGCCTGCGGAACAGCCGCCGTCATCACGCCGGTCTATTCCATAACTCGTGGCGACAAAGTCTACACTTTCGGTAAAGAAAACGAGTCCGGGGAGATATTGACAAAACTATTCAAAGAGATACAAGGTATACAGTATGGTGAGATAGAAGACAAATACGATTGGATGCTACCGATTAATTGACTTTGCGACGCGAAGCGGCGCTTGTGTATAAAAAGTCCCTCCCCCTATTTGAGGGGGAGGGATTGAAGGAGGAGGGGTATCTGGCGGGGCGTTGCGGGGTGTCCCCGCAGGGTGGGTAGCGGAAAAGAAAATGGCGAAGCCATTTTCTTTGTAGCGAGGGAGGGCGCAGCCCTCCCCTTATTTGATTTTTATTATTATTTTTATTATTTTGACTTTAAATCTTTTAGGGTAAAAAATGATTCTAGCCGCCGCAGTAATCCTTCTCGCGATCATTTTTTTCGCCAGCGTAGCCAGCCGCTGGCGCGTTCCTCTTGTCGTCATTTCGCTCTTTGTCGGGATGCTCTTCGGCAGCGACGGCTTGAAAGTCGGGAACTTCGACAACTACGTCTTAGCTCAGCAGATAGCGAACTCCGCGCTGGTTTTTGTCCTCTTTATCGGCGGTTTCGGCACCAAGTTGGACAAATTGAAGAGCGTGTTCGGCCCTGCCATGACTTTGGCCACGCTCGGTGTCGCGGTCACCGCCGCGGTCACGGCTTTTGCCCTCTACTGGCTGCTCAAGATCAATTGGCAGACCGCTATGTTGATCGGGTGCATCATCGCCTCCACCGACGCGGCGGCGGTATTTTCGATTTTGCGGTCTCGGTCGCTTGATCCGAAGATGTCGGCGGCGGTGGAGGTCGAGTCGGCGACCAACGACCCCATGGCCATCATCCTGACCACCATTGCCGTGGGCATTGCCTCCGCCTCCTCCTCCACCCATGAGATCGGGCTGTCGATCGGCATAATCTTAAACCTCGTGTGGCAGGTCGTGGGCGGCGTGGGGATAGGGCTTTTGGTCGGTTTCGCCGCCTGCTGGCTCAGCAGGTTTGTGACCGACCTCGACAAGGGTTACTTCTATATATATGTAATAGCGATCATAATGCTCTCTTTCGGCGCCGCCGACGCGGCGAAGGCCAGCGGCATCCTCTCCGCCTTCTTCGCCGGCTTCGTGCTCGGCAACACCAACATCCCCTACAAGTCGACCTCCACGACGCTTCTCGACGCCCTGTCGACGATAGGCAACGTGGTGATCTTCGTGCTTTTGGGCCTTTTGGTCTCCCCCAAGGAGTTCAGCGGCGTTTTCAAAGACGGCATACTGCTCTTCCTGATCCTAGCCCTTTTAGCCCGCCCCGTGGCGGTCTTCCTGTGCACCTTTTGGGCGCGGTACTCCTTTAAGGAGATGCTCTTCCTGAACTGGGGCGGCCTGCGCGGCGCGGTGCCGATAGTGCTCGCCACATACCCCGCCGCGAGCCGCATAGAGGGCGCCAACTACATCTTCAACATAGTCTTCTTCGCCGTTCTGCTCTCCATGCTGATCCAAGGCTTCACCATAACGAAGCTCGCTGACAGGCTGAAATTGGCCGTAAAGGCGAGATCCAGACCGAGACAGGTCATGGAACTTGTGGCGCTCCACAACTCCGGAATGGAGCTTGTGGAGATCGACGTCGCCGACGAGATCTACAACGGGGAGGCGCTGGTCTCGTCCTTCCGTCTGCCGAGGGGTACGACGATCACAATGATCAACCGAGACGACAAAATACAGGCCCCCACCGGCCAGACGCTGATCAAAGCCGGGGACATCCTATACGTCTTAGTCAGGACAGAGGAAAAGTACAACGCGATGGAGGAGATATTGCGGCACTTCAGGTCAAACACTAGGACTATGCCGATTGTTACGGATTATGAAGAAGTTGATAAAAGAAGGTAAGTCAAAATCTTTAAAATCTTTTAAAATCAAATTCATTTTTAGACGAAAGGGCGCGTAAACGCGCCCTTTCATAGGCGGTTCGGGGCTAAACCCCTCACCGAAACATCAACGGCAAAATCAATGTCAAAAGAAAAAAGCCTTTGACTTTATCTATGCGGGGTTTAGCCCCGCATAGCCTATGAAGCCCCGAAGGGGCTTCGTCTAAAAAAGATTTAAAGAATTTGACTTTATTATTATCTCGCAATTTCAATACTCTGCCTAGCCGTAGCATCGTTGGGATCGATTTTCAGTATCGCTTCCCAGTCTCTGATTGCCAATTTGTGTGATCCCATTCTGTAGTGCACTACGCCTCGGTTGTTTAGGGCGTCTCGGCAGTCGGGTTTTACGCCTAGGGCTACGGTGTAGTCCTCTATGGCTCGGTCGTAGGCCCCCTTTCGGCGGTAGGCGTGGCCTCTGGCGCATAGGATTTCGGGGGTGGCGGGGTTTAGGGCCAGCGCGGAGGAGTAGTCTGCAATGGCATGGTCGTAGTCGCCGCGGCCGTCGTAGACTTGGCTTTGTTCGATGGGCGGCAGGTCGTCGGCGGTTACGCGGTCGCGGTCGCCTTTGCTGACGTAGGCGTGGCCGCGGTATAGGTACGCGTCGGCGGATTTGCCGTCTATGGACAAGGCGCGGTCGAGTTCCAAAATGGCCTCGTCGCACTTGCCGTCGCTCAGAAGCTCTTTACCTTTGTCCAAGTGGGCCAAAGCATCTTTATTAGTCATGGTTTCCCCCTATTTTCCGTATTGCTTTTAGTGGTCTTTAGTGTTCTTCAACAGCCCGGCAATGTGCATAAGCCCGTCCCCCGCCCCCAGCGTTTTACTGGCGGCCTCGTTCTCGGCCAATATACGCCGGTAGATCTCCTCCCTATTGATGGCCACGTGCTTGGGCGCTTCTATGCCCAATTTCACTTGGCGGTTGTCGATGTCGACAATTTTTATCGTTATGTCGTCGCCTATGCGGATCGACTCTTCTTTTTTTCGTGTTAGTACCAGCATCAGCGGTTTTTCCTGATTATAGGGTCCTGGGTTGAGTAGCGGTCGTCGTCAATCAGCACCTGCTTGCCAAGCTTGGTGTTTTTGTTGATGATCACCGGTCCGGTTAGGTTTGCGGTGGAATCTATCGGGTTCTGCCCTATCGTGACGATAGCGTAGAGCACCAGATCGTGCAGGTCGCCGATGCCGATATTGATGTCGGAGAGCTGCTCCTTGGAGAGCTTTGGGCTGTAGTCCGGTATGAAGATCAGCGGGTTGATGATGGCAAACCGCAAAGGCGGCGCCCCGTCCACGCAGGCAAGCCAAGAAAACGGTTCGCACTGCGGCACCGGAACAATAACAAAGCGCTTACTATTCTCAAACCCCGGAATCCCCCCGGGGAAAGTAATAATATCCTCGGGAGAGAAGACCAAGTCATCGAAGAAATCGGGCATCATGTATCCTTAAAGTCAAAAAAGTCAAAAAAGTCAAATAATAAAAATCAAATTCGTTTAAGGGGAGGGCTGCGCCCTCCCTCGCTCCAACCAAAAATGGGCTTTGCCCATTTTTGTTTTCCGCTACCCACCCTGCGGGGCGCTGCCCCGCAACGCCCCGTCGATAAACAAGCGCCGCTTCGCGTCGCAAAGTCAAAAGCGTCTTTAATAAATATCGTTTATGGGTTGATTAAAGTCAAGATTTTAATGATTTTGACGTACCGCGCCGCGAAGCGGCGCTTGTGTATAAAAAGTGTCTCCCCCTAGTTGAGGGGGAGACATTGAAAGTGGGGGGGTATATGGCGGGGCGTTGCGGGGTGTCCCCGCAGGGTGGGTAGCGGAATAAAAAAGGACGGCTATGCCGTCCTTTTTTATGTAGCGAGGGAGGGCGTAGCCCTCCCCTTAAATGAATTTGATTTTAAAGCTTTTAAATCTTTTAAATCTTTTTATTTATTCAGCAACTGCAAAATCGTCCCCGGCGTCTGGTTAGCTTGCGCCAGCATCGCCGTGCAGTACTGGCTGATTATCTGGTCCCGCGTGATCGAGATCATCTCCGCCGGCACGTCCGTGTCCATCAGTATCGACTCGTACGACTGGTTGTCCTCCGCGACCTTGTTGACGTTGTTCCAGGCGTGCTCCAGCCGGTTAGCGATACCGCCCAGATTCGCCCGCACCGAGTTCACGTAGTCGACGGCGCCGATCACCTTGTCTATTGCTTCCGACGCGCCTTCCCGCGTTTCGACGTTCATGTCGTCCCCGTCTATGCCCAGCGTCTTCGTGGTGACCGCCGGGATCCGGTGCCTGATGTACTCGCTGTTGGGCTCGTTGTTTTCCGAGACCATCCTCGCCCCCGACGCGCCCTCCCGACGAACCGTCACCCGCGAGTTCGGCAGCCCCCCAACGCCCACCTGGAAGAACCCGCCCTTGCCCTCGCCCCACTCCCCCGTGCCGTCGAGCAGTTGAATGCGGTTGTACTGCGTGTTCTTCGCCGTCGCGTTTATCTCGTCCTTCAGCACGTTGACTTCCATCTGTATGGACAAACGGTCTTCGTCTGTCAGCGTCCCGTGGGCCGCCTGCACCGTCAGCTCCCGCATCCGGTGAAGCATGTCGTCCACCTCGTTCAAAGCGGCTTCGGCCACGTTTATGAGCGCGATTCCGTCCTGCACGTTGCGGGCCACCATGTGCAGCCCCCGTATGTGCCCCTTTAGCCGCTCGCCCACGCCGTGCGCCGCCACGTCGTCGGCGGCGCGGGTCACCCGCTCCCCGGAAGCGACGCGCTGCATAGAACGCATAAGCCCCTTCTCCAGCGTGTCAAGACGGTTGACATTCATCATTGCGGGTGCGTTGAAGTTGATGCGTGGCATAGCTATCTCCTTGTTAAAGGTATATTGAATTTAGTTTATGGTCTCAATCGACGCCGGCGGAGCGGCCCTACCCGACAAAAAACTAAAGCAAATGCCGTGCCAACCGAAAAACCGGCGAAAACAACGTAATTAGGGGGGTATTCACAGACGCTATGGAAACGTTGGACGGAGGAGGCGGGAAAATTTTGCCGATAGAAACAGCCAAATCTTTAAAATCTTTAAAATCAAATTCTTTTTTAGACGAAGCCTTCGGCTTCATAGAATATGCGGGGCTAAACCCCGCATATATAAAATCAAAGTCAAAGTTTTTTTTCTTTTGACGTTGACTCATATGCGAGGTTTATCCCCGCATATCCTATGAAAGGGCGCGATTTATCGCGCCCTTTCGTCTAAAAAAAGATTTTAAAAGATTTTAAAAGAATTTGACTTTATATTTTTATTCCTCTATCCTTATAATCTGCGT
>JAITFI010000005.1 GCA_031281485.1 Chitinispirillales bacterium
TAAACCCCGCATAGATAAAATCAAAGGCTTTTTTCTTTTGACGTTGACGTTTCGGTGAGGGGTTTAGCCCCGAACCGCCTATGAAAGGGCGCGATTTATCGCGCCCTTTCGTCTAAAAATGATTTTTAAGATTTTGATTTTAAAAGATTTTAAAGCTTTTGATTTTATCTCATAAATTCTATAAACACTTCCGTCCCGACTCCAACGACACTCTTTATCGACACCGTCCCTTTGTACTTTTGGACTGTATGTTTCACTATCGCAAGCCCGAGGCCCGTCCCGCCCCTCTCGGCGGACCTCGATTTGTCCACCCTGTAGAAGCGCTCAAAAACCCTCTCCACGTCCTTTTCGGGAATGCCGATCCCGTTGTCCGCCACAGTTATCTTTTGCCCGCTCAGAATGATCTTCACATAGCCGCCGCCTTTACCGTACTTAATGCCGTTGTCGGTCAGATTGTAGATCAGGTGGTATATCGGCTCCGATTCCGCCATGATCTTACCCTCGCCCGATACCTGCACGATTATGTCCTTTTCGTCGGCAAGGAGCTTCAGGGCCTCCTTCACCTGATCGGCGGTCGAGCGCGTATCCACCTCCCTAAGCTCCTTTGGCTTAGAGCTCTCCAACTTCGAGAGGTGGAGAATGTCGTTTATCGTTGCCAGAAGCCTGTCGCTCTGGAAGACTATCTTCTGCTGGTAGCCCCTCACCGATTCCAAATCCGTCACAAGCCCCGTTGACGTCAACTCCGCGAAGCCTTTGATGGAAGTCAACGGGGTCTTGAGCTCGTGGGAGACGTTGGCCACGAAATCCTGACGCATCTTCTCCACCTGCTTGTTTTTGATGAATACAAGTATCAGCACCGCTATGCAGGAGCAGAGGAAGACGATGGGCGCGAAGAGCCACAGCAAAAACTCGTAGGAGAGGCCGGCGGACTGGGCAAGGCGAACGTAGGTGCCGTTCTTCAACTTCACCATGACGTAAACGGTCTGCTTGCCGGTGGTCTCCGACCTCCTAACGTCGCCGCCGTAACCGTGAGTTTTCGCCGCCACGAACTCCGGGCGATCGGCGTGGTTAACCATCACCGTTTTCTCAGCCTGATTGTCGGCCAAGACATCGCCGTAATCATTGAGCACCGTAACCCTGACATCTCGGAAATCCTCAGCGAATTTCCGGTAATCGCTGATGTTATCGCTGTCCCGCAAAACCTTGGCCGCCGTTTGAAGCGAGTTGTATATCAGCCGCTGCTTGTTGTGGGAGAACCAAAAAAAGGAGAGGCTGACAAGCAAAAAAGCGACGCCGGCAACGATCAGCGCGTATTTTTTCAGGAAGCCGAAGTCTGGTTTTGACATTGTGGGCCTGTAAAGTCAAATAATTAAAGTCAAATTCATTTAAGGGGAGGGCTGCGCCCTCCCACGCACCAACCAAAATTGCTTCGCCATTTTGTTTTCCCCTACCCACCCTGCGGGGAGGGCGCGCCCCAGTGGGGCGCTGTTGCCCCGCAACGCCCCGCCAGATACCCCCCCACTTTCAATGTCTCCCCCTCAAATAGGGGGAGACACTTTTTATAAACATGCGCCGCTTCGCGTCGCAAAGTCAAAAGAAAGGCCGTTGACTTTTAACTTGTTTATCTCGGCGAAGCCAATCCTATAATCCTTTTAATCCTACTAATCCTAATTCAGACAGTTATTCCTCATCGGTATCTACCAATTCACATACGAATTTATATCCGTATCCGCGCACAGTCTCTATGAATAACGGCTTATCGGCGTTGTCGCCTAATTTCTGGCGCAGTGTTTTTATGTGGATGTCTACCGTTCTTGTTGTGATTCCGTCGAAATCGAAGCCCCATACGGAGGATAGGATTTGGTCCCTTGACAGCACTTTGTTTCTGTTTTGGGCTAAGTAGAGTAATAATTCAAACTCTTTGTATGTCAATTTAACGAGCTTTCCGAAGGCCGACGCGGTTTTGCTTTCCGTGTCTATCGTTAGGTTTTCGAAAGACATGACCGTCTGCGGGTGGGTCTTTTGGTAGCGGCGCATCACGGCTTTGACGCGCGCCAAGAGTTCCAGCACGCCGAAGGGCTTCGTCACGTAGTCGTCGGCGCCCAGCTGCAGGCCGGTAGCCTTGTCTATCTCCTCGCCTTTGGCGGTTAGGAAGATAACGGGGGCGTCCGTCGACTTCTTCAGCTTCTCCATTATTTTGTGGCCGTTCATGTCGGGCAGCATGATGTCGAGCAGGTATAGGTCGGCCTTGGCGAAGTCGGGGTTAGCGAACATGGCGCCGCCGCTGTCAAACGCCCTCACGTCATGCCCGGCCGCCTCAAGCGTGGCCGCGACCAACTCTCTTATTGCCACGTCGTCTTCGACAATATAGATCACGATATAGGTTACCCTTTCATTGTGAAAAGAGTGTCTGAACTAGGATTTGGCTTCGCCGAGATAAATAAGTTGTAGGATTATAAGGATTATAGGATTAAAACCCTAGTCAAATGAGATTTTTTAATCCTAACAATCTCTTTTCTAATCCTATAAATCCTAGTTCAGACAATGTTTTGACTTTAAATCCTATAATCTGTTTTTTTAATCCTATAATCCTAATCATATCAACAGCCTATGCTTATGCTCCCCCGTAATGTTGAACACTACCCATTCGGATATGTTGACCGCGTGGTCGCCTATCCGCTCAAGATACTTCGCAATCATCACGACGTCTATCGCCTGCTCCACGCTGTTCGGGTCCTGCGTGACCATCGAGGCCATGTTGTCGTGGATCCGCTTGAAGAGCGCGTCGATCTCGTCGTCCAGCGTCTCGATCTCTTTGGCCAGCTCCAAACTGTCGTTTATGAAGGCGTCTATGCTCTTATTTACCATTATAACACATTTTTCGCTCATTTGCAAGATATCGTCGGTTTTTTTGAACTCCTTGCCCTCGAAGCGCAGCACTATCTCCGAGATGCTCTTCGCCTGATCGCAGATCCGCTCCATGTCGGTGATCATCTTTAAGGCTGTGGAGATCGTGCGCAGATCCCTCGCCACGGGTTGCTGCGAGAGGAGGATGCGCAGGCTGCGCCGCTCCACCTTTATCTCGAGCTCGTCGGCGATGTCGTCGTTGTCGTAGACCTCCCTCGCCAACGCGTAGTCGTTCGTTCGAAAAGCCGACATGGTCTTGGCCATCGTCTTTTCTATAAACGTCCCCATCTGCACCAAGTCGTCGTGCAGCTTCTTCAACTCCTGATCGAACCTATTACGCATTTCAGCCAAACCTCCCGGTTATATAGTCCTCTGTTTTTTTGTCCTTGGGCCGTGAGAAAAGCTCTATGGTCTTGCCGAACTCCACAATCTCCCCGTGCAGGAAGAAGGCCGTCTTGTCGGAAATGCGGGCGGCCTGCCCCATGTTGTGGGTGACAATGACTATAGTGTACTTATCCTTAAGCTCCGTCAGCAAATCTTCGATTTTAGTAGTGGATATTGGGTCAAGCGCCGAGGTCGGCTCGTCGAGCAATATGACCTCAGGCTTGACGGCAAGCGCCCGCGCAATGCACAAACGCTGCTGCTGCCCGCCGGATATGGCGAGCGCCGATTTCTTCAACCTATCCTTAAGCTCCTCCCAGATCGCCGCGTTCCTCAGGCTCTCTTCCACTATCTCGTCGAGCTCGCGCTTCTTCTTTATGCCGTGCGTACGCGGACCGTAGGCGATGTTGTCGTACACGCTCATTGGGAACGGGTTGGGCTTTTGGAACACCATGCCCATCCGCTTCCGCAAAACGTTCACGTTCATCTTCTTGCCGTAGATGTCCTCCCCGTCAAAGAGTATCTTGCCCGTAATGCGGCAACTCTCGACGAGGTCGTTCATACGGTTGAGAGACTTAAGCAGGGTGGACTTCCCGCACCCCGACGGACCGATAAACGCCGTGATTTCGTTCTCCACTACGTCAAGATCGACGTTGATGAGCGCCTGAAACGTGTCATAGTAGAGATTCATATTCTCAACTTTAATTTTCAAAATCCTTACCTACCTTTCCACCTAAATAGGATGCGCCTATGTTCATAAACAATATGACCGCGATCAGAACCGCGCCGGTGAAGAACGCCACCTCGCGACCCGCCGACCCGCCGTCACGCGTCGATATGTACATGTGCACCGCAAGCGAGCGGCTGCTGTCAAGCAAACTGCTCGGAAACTGCGCGACGGAACCCAACGTGAATATCAGCGCCGCCGTCTCGCCGATAATCCTTCCCATGCTCAAAATCACCGCCGAGAGAATCCCCGGCATCGCCGACGGCAAAACTATGCGGAAAACCGTCCGCAACTTCGACGCGCCAAGCCCGTAACTGCCCTCACGATACATGTCCGGAACAGACTTTATAGCCTCCTCCGTCTGACGGATAATAACCGGCAAAAGCATTATCGCAACCGTCAAGCAACCGGTAAGTATAGAGTACCCCAAACGCATCACCGTCCCGAAAAATATCGCCCCGAAAAGCCCGAAAACAATGGAGGGTATCCCGGCGAGCGTCTCGGTGGCAAGCCGAATCCACGTGACAAGTTTGTTATTGCGCTTCGCGTACTCGGTAAGATAAACAGCGCAAAAGATCGAGAGCGGCGCGGCGATGAGAAGCGTCAAAACGATCATCACGCAGGTGGTAAACACCGAAAACCCGATGGCCGGATTGCTCGACGAGTACTCGCCGAATATGAGCGACCATTTGAAGGCCATAACGCCGTTTACGAAAATGTAGCCGAGTATGCCGAAGAGCGAAAGGCTGGTTACGCCCATTGCGACGTAGACGAAGCCTCTTAATATTAACGATACGGTATTCTTCATGATAACCCGCCCGACGCGTTAGCGTTCTTATTGATAACGTTCAACACCATGTTCAGCAATAATATAAACAGAAATAACACCGCGCCCGTAGCCACTATCGCGTCGTAGTGGGAATCAGAGGCGTAACCCATCTCCAAAACGATATTGGCCGTGAGCGTCCTGACGGATTTGAATATGCTCTTGGGCAGGATGTTCGAGTTTCCGGCGACCATCACCACCGCCATCGTCTCGCCTATGGCGCGCCCTATGCCCAATATTATTCCCGCGAGGATGCCGCTCTTCGCCGCGGGTATCCCCACGAAAAATATCGCCTGCTCCTTTGTGGCCCCAAGCGCCAACGCCCCCTCAAAATACGACCGAGGCACGGCGCGTATCGACACCTCCGACACCTTTATCACCGTCGGCAGGATCATTATCCCAAGCACGATGCTCGCCGCCAAAACGCTGTTCCCGTTGCCGCTCATGTGCTCGGCGATAAACGGCACGATCAGCATCATCCCGAAGAACCCGTAGATGATGGATGGAATCCCCGCCAAGAGCGACACGAACTGCGTCATCACCGCGTATATCTTACGAGGACAGTATTTCGCCATGTACACAGCCGAGAAGATACCGACAGGCACCCCGATAACGCATGCGCCAAGCGTGACGTAGACGCTGCCGGCGATCATGTTGAATATGCCGAAGAGCGGGGGGACGTCGGTCGGCTTCCACTTGTCAAACGTCAGAAAATGCCACAGGCCTTCGGTTTTGATGGTGGGCCAAGCGCCACGGAAAATAAAGAAACATATAAGGAGAACAGCGCCGACCGACATGAGAGAGCATAGGAGGAAGAAGTACTCCGCGCCCTTCTCTTTTATGGCCGAGTTTCTTATGTCTTTTACGTTTTTTTCTTCTTGCGTATTGGTCATGCAAAATCCTTATACTATTAAGATTAAAATCAAATTCAAAATCTTTAAAGTCAAATTCATATAAGGGGAGGGCTGCGCCCTCCCTCGCTACAAAGAAAATGGCTTCGCCATTTTCTTTTCCGCTACCCACCCTGCGGGGCGCTGCCCCGCAACGCCCCATCGGATAAACATGCGCCGCTTCGCGTCGCAAAGTCAAAACACCTAGTGTTTTAAATCCTATAATCCTTATAATCCTACTAATCCTAGTTCAGACAATGTTTAAACATCACAGCCCAGTTAGATCATTCCAAAAGCGTAACTCGCCCTTGAAGATCTTTGTTATCGTTTCCGATTTGATCGCGTTCATCTCGTTGGTCTTGTTTACTATGACCGCGATTCCGTCGAGGGCGAAGGTTGTGCCGTTTAGCTTTGTTTTCTCTTCCGGTTTCAGTTCGCGCGAGCTCATCGCTATGTCGCTTTTGCTGTCAAGGCAGTCTTTTATGCCGGCTGACGAACCGTTGTAGTTGATCTCAATCTTTACATTCGGGTTTGACTTGTGATACTCCTCTTTCAATTTCTCCATGACCTTCTCGACCGATGTGGAGCCGGAGAGGGTCACCTTGCCTGTCAGATTCGCGGCCTTGTAGTCGGGAGCGTTGTCCATCGGTATGTAACCGGCTTTGGAGACCACGGCTTGACCGCTCTTGGAGGCTATGAATGCCACAAAGTCGGCGGCGACCGGCAGAGATGCCCCCGTGCGCGTCGCTACCACGAACGGGCGGGAGATCTTGTAGGTGCCGTTCTTGACATTCTCTTCCTTCGCCACCACGCCGTCAACCGTGAGCGCCTTCACCTTGGGAGTGATCGCGCCTATGGAAGTATAACCGATAGCGTTCTTGTCCACCTCGACCTTGGAAGCGACCTCGTCGGTGGAACTCACGATCACGGCCTCCTCAAAGAGACTATTCGTCTTCCCGTCCGTAATCTTCATAAGCTCGTCAAACGCCCCGCGCGTCCCCGAACTCTCCTCGCGGGAAATCACCGTGATCTCCTTCTTCTTAACCTTGCCCTGAGCCAAAACGCTGACAAATAAACCCGAACAGACCGTAACGAACGCGAGACCGAGACCGATTAACATAACTTTCTTGTTCATGCAAAACTCCTTTTTTTGATGGTAAGTAAATAATTTTAATTATTGATAACAAGTGATAAACAAAACCAAATCTCGCCCACTTGATTAAAAAGATACCATCTGAGGATGTGGTGATTGTGTTGAAGTTGTAAAATGTTTGTAAACTGGGGGGTGCATTGGTCAAAAATCTTTTAAAATCAAAATCTTTTAAATCATTTTTAGACGAAAGGGCGCGATAAATCGCGCCCTTTCATAGAATATGCGGGGCTAAACCCCGCATATAAAGTCAAAATCAACTTCAACGGCTTTTTTCTTTTTAATCCTATAATCCTTTAAATCCTACTAATCCTAGTTCAGACAGTCTTTTGATTTTGTATATGCGGGGTTTAGCCCCGCATATCCTATGAAGCCGAAGGCTTCGTCTAAAAAAGAATTTGACTTTAAGGCTTTTTTAGGCTTCGTCTAAAAAAGAATTTGATTTTAAAAGATTTTACAAGATTTTGACTTTCCTCCCCGTCTTAACCCCTTTCCACTTAAATCCTCCAAACACCCCGAACAACACCGACATCAACACCATCGGCAAATGTACTATCGACCCCCAAACAATATATTTTCGCAGATGTTTTTTATTAAAGATCCGCGTTCCCGGTATCATCAAGGCCAATTCACCCGTAAATTTCACGAGCATCAGCGATAAGAAAACCGGCAGATACCTAACCGGCGAGAATACAGATATAACCGCTGTCGCCGCGATTGTCAGGTAAAACGCGAACACCGCCGAGAGAAGCATTATTTGCCGCACTCCGTAGTGTACGGTGACCGCCCCCCACCGTCTGCGTTGTTCGAAGAGCATTGATAAGTTAGGCGTCGGCGCCGTCTCCACCGCCCCGCCCTGATCCGTCATGAAGGCAATCTTACGGCCGTACTTCCAGACGCGCTGCAGCAGCTGGTCGTCGTCGCCCGGGACGACGTTTTCGTTTCCTCCGTACCCGCCGGCCCTCTCGAACGCTTCCCGCCGGAAGGCCATATTGTTGGCGTTTGAGTTTATGGGCAGGTTCGCCGCTATGGCGGCGGCGGCTATTATCCCGTGCGATAGGAAGTCCACCGATTGCAGGCCCCAGAAGAGGCGGTTCATGCCTGGGGTGTATGAGTAGGTCGTGACGCCCTGCACCAGATCCGCGCCTTCAGCGAAGTATTTGCCGATGCATGAGAGCCACGTTGGCGGTACGACGCAATCGGCGTCGGTAAATACGATTATCTCGTTTTTGGAGGCGGCGATGGCGGTCGTTACGGCGTGTTTTTTGGGGGAGATTCCGCAGGGGGTCTCCGTGATGGTTACGACGCGCAGGTTCGGGTGTTTTGCCGCGGCGTCGCATAGTATTTGCGGAGTGGCGTCGTCGGAGCGGTCGTCGGCTATTATCACCTCGTAACGGTCGGCGGGTATGTTCTGCGAGAGCAGGGAGTCGAGGCAGGCGGGGAGGTTTTCGGCCTCGTTGCGGGCGGCGACTATTATTGAAAATGCGCCTCCGTCGCCTCCGTCGTTTTGACCGGTTGCGGGCGGCAACATATACAGTCCGCGGCGCAGAAAGAGGATAACCGCGGCGAAGGCGACGGCGATGGCAGTTATTAACATAGTTTACGCTCTTTAGGTTCGTTTTTAATGAATATAATAAAAATGTAAAGCCGGTCGGCAAATATTATATTGTTTAGCGTGAGAACAATCCAATACTCCGACATAACGGACGCCGTCCGCTCGATGTGCATCGAGGCGGCCTACGTCCTCCCCGACGATGTGCTGGCGCGGATCAAGGAGGCGCGCGCCGCCGAGCCGTTTCATAGGGCGCAGGGCATCCTCGACGACATAATCGAGAACGCCCGCATAGCGTCAAGCAAGCGTATTCCCATCTGTCAAGACACCGGCACAGCGGTGTTTTTTGTCGAGATGGGAGAGGGCGTGCGTATCGACGGCGGCGGATTGCTTGACGCCGTAAACGAGGGGGTGCGCCGCGGGTACACGGACGGGTATCTGCGGTCGTCGGTGGTCAACGACCCGATCTTTGACAGGATCAACACGGGCGGCAACGCCCCGGCGGTGACGCACGTCGATTTGGTCGCCGGCGACAAGCTCTCTATCACGCTTCTGCCCAAGGGCGCCGGCTGCGAGAACATGAGCGCGCTTGCTATGCTCAAGCCGTCGGAGGGTTCCGCCGGAGTGGCCAAGTTCGTCTGCGACGCCGTGATCCGCGCCGGAGGGAACACATGCCCGCCCGTAATAGTCGGCGTAGGTGTGGGGGGGACGGCCGACGCCGTGTGCGCTCTGGCGAAGAAGGCGCTGCTGCGCCCCGTGGGCGTGCACAACGGCGACGGCAGATACGCCCAGATCGAGCGCTACCTGATAAAAGAGATAAACGCCAGCGGCGTAGGCCCGCAGGGCCTCGGCGGAATGCATACGGCCCTGTGGGTGGCCGTAGAATACATGCCGTGCCACATAGCCTCCATGCCGGTGGCCGTGTGCATGAATTGCCACGCCGCCCGCAGGGCGTCGGTAGAGTTATAGAAAGGTCGTATTATGCAGTCTAAACCGCCGATAAAGCTGACATTCCCGCTTGCCAACAAGGAGATGCTGGCGCCGTTGCGCGCCGGCGACCGTATACGCTTGTCCGGCACGGTCTATACCGCCCGCGACGCCGCGCACAAGCGCTTTATGACGCTTTTGGAAAAGGGCAGGCCGCTGCCGGTAAAATTGGAAAACCAGGCGCTCTACTATTGCGGCCCCACCCCGCCGACCAAAACATCGGTAATAGGCAGCGCCGGACCTACGACAAGTTCAAGGATGGACATCTACACCCCTGACATCCTGCGCAAAACAGGCCTCGCCGCCATGATAGGCAAAGGCGACAGGGGCCCGGCGGTAATCGAGGCCATAAAAGAGTGCGGCGCGGTGTACATGGCCGCGATAGGCGGAGCCGGAGCGCTTATCTCCTCCCGCATAAAGTCATCGCAAATAATCTGCTACGAAGAGTTAGGCACGGAAGCGGTGTATAAGTTCGAAGTAGAGTCGCTTCCGCTTATAGTGGCGATTGACAGTAAGGGAAATGATCTGTATGAGTTGGGGCCGAAGGAGTATTTGTGGTCTTAAAGTCAAATTTTTTTAAAATCTTTTAAAATCAAAATCTTTAAAATCTTTTAAATCTTTTAAAATCTTTTTTAGACGAAGCCCCTTCGGGGCTTCATAGGATATGCGGGGCTAAACCCCGCATATAAAGTCAAAGTCAAAGTCAAAGTCAAAGTCAAAAGCAACACCTCTCGTAGTCCCCATTCCGCGCGCCGTAAGTAAGCCGGCCCGGGATCTCTCGTCGTACCGCAGTGCTCTCGTCGTTTATACTATAATGGGCGGTTGATTTGTCGCCGCCCGTAGCGCAAAAACCACAAAAGAAAGGTTTTGAAATGACGGACGATTCACAAGATCCCTCCGATATCGGTTACCAAGCGAACCGCCGGTATCGGGATGAGTTATTCAGGGCTATATTCTCAGAACCCGCGTGGTTCGTATCGCTCTACAACGCGATAAGGGGCACGAACTTCACGGCAGCCGACCTTATTCTGGAGACGACGCTGTCCGATCCGCTCTTCGTCGGGTTACGTAACGACGTATCGTTTTTGGTCGGTTCCAGATTGGTAGTGTTCATGGAGCACCAGTCGACCGTGAGCCGGAACATAGCG